>JAFGCK010000056.1 GCA_016932675.1 Methanosarcinaceae archaeon
ATCGCCATCCATGGGTCCGAACTGCATGATTACACGTGCCCCTGCCTGGCGGGCGTCAACGATGGGATAGTCAGCATATTCATGTTCAAGGGATGCGGCAGTCTCCTGGCTTGATACCGAGATGAGCGTTCCTCCCTCAAACTCCATTCCAAGTTTCACAGGTGCGCCGCTGCTTGCAAACACAATGCCAAGTATAACTATCGATACAAGGAATATGGCAAACGGTATTGCCGCAAGCTGGCGATCACCGTGCCCTCTTACAAACGAATCCAGGCGTTCAGTCAAACCGACTTCCATTTTTGGTACTCCATGATTTTTAAAAACATACAGTTGTCAGTAAAGTAGTCGACAATGCATACACTATACTTATATATACTACTTACTATCTCTCTGTAGCGATGAGTGACAGACCCAGCATTGATGAATATTTTCTTGAGATCGCTACCGTTGTCGCCAAACGCTCCACATGCTTGCGAAATAAAGTGGGTGCGGTGATCGCAAGGGATAAGAGGATCATTTCCACGGGTTATAACGGTGCACCGCGCAATATGCAACACTGTCTGGATATTGGCTGTATCAGGGATCAGAACAACATAGCATCCGGTACCCACCATGAGAAATGCCGTGCTGTTCATGCGGAGCAGAACGCCATAATACAGGCTGCCCTACATGGGGTAAGTACCGATTCCGCAACCCTTTACTGTACTCACCAGCCCTGCATACTGTGTGCAAAGATGATCATAAACTCGAACATAAAAAAAGTGGTGTACATCCACCCCTATCCGGATACCGATGCACTGGATTTCTTTGCCGATGCAGGTGTCGAGGTTGTCAACATACCGTTCTGAAAATCTAAATGGGGTAGACCCCCAATTGGACCAGGAGCCTCCTTTTCCAATTTGAGAAAATTCGATCATACTATATGATTTTTGTAAGTACAGACCAGTCTGTGTCTTATGTAAATTCGATTCCAAAAAATATTCCAGACGCTGATCGGCGCGGGATTAACACGGATCTTAGCTTATTCTGATTTTAGTTTCGGCCTTACCATAAATCTGTGTTAATCGGTGTAGATCCGTGTCCTGAAAAAAGGACCTGAAAGATCACAAGCTTTAATAAAGAAGAGACCTTTGATCCGAAATCCTAATCAGACAGCTTCTCAATAAAACCTCTATCGGTTCTGCCGGAGGCAGCGAAGGCCTTTTTTTATCAGGTCTTCCCTGTCAGGCCTGTACATCTCTTTTACCGAGGCATCTTCATCACAGCGCATCCCAATCCCTCTTATGATGACGATGGGGTATCCTCCATCCCCTTCTCCCATCAGCAGGTTCGCTGCGCCGGCAATTTCATCGGCGACCGCTTCCTCTGTTATTTCCAGGTTTTTCCCGAAAAGGTCCTTTTTACCTATCCAGTTCTTAACAGGATGTATTCTGTATAGTCCCACCGCAATACCTGTCTGCCCTATCTTGAAAGCCCTGCCATTGGTATCGGTCACCACCACACTGACCTTTTTTCCGGATATGTCCTCGATTGCTTTTCCGATAGTTGCAGCACTTGCATCCGGATCTTCAGGCAGGTCTACCAAATACCCCTTCTCAACGTTGGATCCGTCAATACCTGCCTTGATGCAGACATGACCGTTCTTTGTTTCCACAAGCAGTATCGGAAAGTCTGCGAGTACCTCGCGGCTCCTGTCCAGGACGGCCTGGATGAATCCCGGGTCTGCATTGTGCTCAGCCGCTATCCGCAGTGCTTCTTCTCCTGCTTTGATATCCTCCGGCCTGAACATCCTGCCCTCTGCCTTTGCAACTATTGTCGAGGCGATGACTATGATATCGTTGTCCATGATATCGGCATTATTGCAGATAATGGATGCGATGTCATCTCTTTCTTTTATCAGCGGCACGTTCTCAACGGTAAAAGCTTCTATCTTCACTGATATTCCTCAGGTGAGTAACGGCATCAGGAATAAATAATATTATCCTTAATGATAGTTCGCGGCGATGATGATAGTTACCCCCACTGAGCAAAGCATGATGATAACCCTGGCTGATGCCGCAAAAAATACTTTTTCCAACGGGTGAAAACAGAAAGGAAATGTCCATGTTCCTCATGGACATTCCGGGAAAACTGAAGATATTACTCGATCATTACCCTGTGCTTTTCCTCGGCTTCTGCCTTGTGCAGCGTGATCGTGAGCACACCGTCTTCGAGTTTTGCCTTTGCACCTTCGTCTGTGACAGAGGCCGGAAGATCGAATGAACGGGCGAATCTCTTAAAGGAACGCTCTTTCATCATGTATCCTTCTTCTTCCTTTTCTTCTTCCCGGTGTGTGTCTGCACTGATCCATACGTGGTTGTCCCTTATGTCAATGTTCACGTCGTCCTTGCTGACTCCGGGAAGGTCAGTCTTCACGATTATATCGTTGCCTTCTTCCTTGACATCTGCAAGAGGACGTAGCGTATCATAGTCCATCCCGGTTCCTGCTTCGCCCTCTCCCAGAAGTTCCATCATGCGGTGCTGCATCCTGCTGATCTCTTCTAATGGGTCCCACGCCGATACGGCAGATGGCATCCACCTTGTTAGTCCATATCTCATGTTCATCACTCCTCAGATTCTGGCGGGTAACTCCCATTATACCCACCAATTTACTATTTTATAACTGGCCATATTTATAACTGATCGATGACAAATATCTCAAAATAATTAACGGGAGCACTACTTCTAAAAACTGAGGTATGGCGTCAGTACTGTCAGGACACATTCTGGCGTGAAAGATCTATCAACATACTGATCAGGTCAGAAGCATAGACCGTCCCGAAAGAACCCTCTTTAACCGATTCCTCGTCAAAGGCCTTTGCAGCATCCGGCCTGTCCTCTGCTGTGGAGTAAACTGCAAATGGTATGGGTACGGACGTATGTGTCCGGAGCGCGACCGGGGTTGGATGGTCGGGTAATACCATTATAGTGACATCCTCACTATATTCCTGTGCGGCTTTGAGCACGGTACCCACTACTTTTTCATCAAAGTCCTCGATAGCCTGTATCTTGGCCCGGGCGTTACCCATGTGTCCTGCCTCATCGGGTGCTTCCACATGAACGAAGACAATATCATGGTCTCTGAGGGCTTCAATGGCATATTCCCCCTTCCCCAGGTAGTTGGTGTCAAGATAACCCGTGGCGCCCGGAACTTCGATTACTTCAAGCCCGGCGTAGATACCTATTCCCTTTACAAGATCGACAGCCGAGATTATAGCACCCCGGAGTCCGTAGAGTTCACTGAATGGTGTGAATGCAGGTGCAAAACCCTGTCCCCATAACCAGATCGAATTTCCGGGATTCTTGCCTTCCTCAATTCTCTTTTTATTGACAGGATGGTCTTTCAGCACTTCCATGGACCTTTCTATCAGCTCTGCTATGGTCTCGCTGTCCTCGCCCACTGGCATGTTATCAAACCTGCTCTCATCGATGACATCGTGCGGCGGGACACATTCCGTATTTGCTCCAAGCCCCTTCTTTGCCACCATAAGGTGACGGTAGCTGATCCCCGGATAGAAACTGAACCTGTCATCACCAAGGGCAGAATCAATGCTTTCGATAAGTTCCTTTGCTTCTTCATTTGTGATGTGGCCTGAACTGTAGTCCGCTATAAGGTCATTCCTGATGGTGATCAGGTTGCACCGGAAGGCAACATCATCCTCCTTAAGGTCCACTCCCATGCTTGCAGCCTCAAGAGGTGCCCTGCCAGAGTAGTACTTCTCAGGGTCATAGCCTATGATAGACATGTTGGCAACATCACTGCCGGGGTGTAATCCGTGGGGAACCGTCCGGGCAAGTCCGGCGCGTCCGTTCATGGTTATATGATCCATGTTGGGTGTATTGGCTTTCTGAAGGACCGTCCTGCCTCCGAGCTCCTCAAGTGGCTCATCTGCCATGCCATCTCCGATGAGTACTACATATTTCATTATTTTCACCTGTATCTATAGCAATCAATAAGAACTATAAGATGCAATAAGCCTGCAAAGCAAGATATCGCTGCGTTATTCTTATCCTTTTATGATGTGAGGTTCCGATGAAATATATACATTTTGTAATCACCTGTACCTGTGTGATCTTCCTGTTGATTTCCCCTGCCTTGGGCCTGAAGACTAAGGAAATGGTCCATTATTCGGAACCAGTCGTACGTGTCAATGATGAGCTGTTCCTGGAGCAGGGCTATTCTGTCAGGGTTCTGGATATGAACAGTAATAACGGCGAGATCCGTATAGGTCTGTACCTGAACGGAGAGGAGGTAGAGCTGGATGACGATCTGGCCGCGGAGGACAAAGAGCTGGAGTATGTGCGCACCGTGGTCGAAAACGAGGGCAATGATGATGAAACAGAGATCGATCATCGCATTCTGAGGATAACTCCCGAAGGGTCGGTAAAGACCCAGGATGGAGCTGAACCTTATTCCACTATTCGTATAGAGCAATATCTTGACCCGGTTGAGGACGCTGGCGACTATCTGATACTGGATAAGAGATATTCACTGAAAGCAGGTTCTAAGCTTGAACTTGCCGGTCTTTACACTCTTGAGGCAAAAGATGTGGATGATGAAGAAGTGTCTCTTGAACTCAGGTATGATGGCAGGCTGCTGAAAGACGAGGAAGTTGAGGAAGGAGATCTTTTTTACTACTCGGTATACTCTGATACCGGACCGCAGACCGTCTTCCTCGCCAATGTGAAAGGCTTTTTTGAGACAGATGAAGCAATTATGGTATTCCTTGATGAAGTGTTCCTGCAACAGGAGACGGTTTCAGTGAACACCGATGTTCCGGAAAATATCGACATGTATATAGTTTCCCCGTCAGGCGGAGAACTTAAGGCAGGCAGTATTGCCATTATCGATTACTGTCTGGATGGTGCTTATTCAGAGGTTCGTGTCCTGGTCGACGGGGAAGTTCTGGATACCAGATACGACGTAAGCCCGGGAACTTATAAGGCCGTCACCGGGGAACTCGTTGCCGGTACCCATGAAACAACACTGATGTTGTTTGATGACTATGCAAGTGTATCGTATTATTCCGAGGAATTCACAGTATTGGTGGATATAAAGGACAATATCACCGGATCGATAGCTGAACTTGCAGGTTCGGCAGTTGGAAGTCTGGAAAACATTAATAGTTCAAACAGCTCAGTAAACATTCCTTCTAAAATGTCCGCGCCATCTCTTCCTTCTGGCATTTCAGATATATTCTCACTTATTGTGACCGCAGGCATATTTATGGTATTTGCCTGGTTCTTCAAAAAGTTCATCTGAGCCTGCATTTTCATCAGTTCAGAGCCTGCCTGATCGGCATTTCAGCTTAAAAGCCTGTCCATTTTCATCGGGTCCCGTGTTCTGCCAGGTTCATTTTAAGACACAGATCAATGCGTGCAACATCTTATTGGATAAGATGGGAGATTAGAGAAAGGAGTTTTTGGAGCTGATCAGGTGCTCTCATTCAGGCTGCGGTTTTTACTCATAATCTTTATATCAGTCTGTATTGTTTATAGACGAAATTAGATAGACTAAATCAGCTGACAAACTTAACGTGGTTAAATATGAGGATCGTAATGAAATTCGGCGGCACATCCGTGGCCAATGGAGAGAAGATACGCCATGTGGCTGAACTCTTAAAGCGCTATCATGAAAATGGTGATGAGCTTATTGTTGTGACCTCGGCGCTTGGTGGTGTGACAGACGGCTTGCTTAACACGGCAAATGAAGTATCCTTAAGCGGTAAAGTATCTCATGTCAAAGAGTTCATAGCCGATCTCACTAAGAAACATTACGATGCCATACATGTTGCAGTGCGCAGTGACGACCTGAGGTCCGTATGTATAGAGGCAATAGATAAGCGTATCGATGAACTTGAAAAGGCCCTCATAGGCATTTGCTACCTGGGAGAGCTCACCCCGCGTTCCATCGATTATATCTCATCCTACGGCGAGCGTCTTGCAGCTCCCATAGTCAGTTGTTCCATCTGCTCCCTGGGGGTCGACTCAGCATCCTTTACAGGCGGTGAGGCTGGAATAATCACGGATTCTAATTATGGGAATGCCAAGCCTCTTGAGGAGAGCTATTACCGTGTACATGAAAGGCTGTCACCTTTGCTTGGAAAGAGCATTTCCGTAGTTACCGGATTCATAGCCCAGAACCATCAGGAGATCATCACCACCCTAGGACGCAGTGGTTCTGATTTCTCGGCTTCGATCCTTGGTGCAGCGGTGAAGGCGGACGAGATCTGGCTGTGGAAAGAGGTTCATGGCATAATGACCACCGATCCAAATATCGTGCAGTCTGCAAGGTCCATCCCTCAGATATCCTATATCGAGGCCATGGAACTGTCCTATTTCGGTGCAAAGGTACTGCATCCAAGAACTATCGAACCTGCCATCAGGCACAGGATACCGGTGCGTGTGAAGAATACCTTCGAACCTGATTTTGAGGGCACACTGATAGTTGCTGAACAGAAACAGATCGAAGATGTTGTAAAGGCTGTGACCCTGATATCCAGGGTTGCCCTGATCAATATCGCAGGTGCAGGCATGGTGGGTGCAATAGGTACTGCAGCAAGGGTATTTTCCACACTCGCGAGCGCAGGTGTGAATATTATAATGATCAGTCAGGGCTCCTCTGAAGCTAACATGACACTTATTGTAAACGAGGAACATCTTGAGCAGGCAGTTGCCGCCATAAGGTCCGAGTTCTGCAATAATGTGGTAGGTGAAGTCTCATACGACCGGAATGTATGTGTCGTTGCAGTTGTTGGTGCCGGGATGAATGGTATTCCGGGAGTTGCAGGTAAGGTATTCCACGCCCTTGGAAATGCAGGTATCAATGTCATAATGATCAGCCAGGGTTCTTCGCAGCACAATATCTCCTTTGTTGTGAGCGCCTCTGATTCGATAGAAGCTGTGAGGATACTGCATGGGGAATTCCAGCTTGACCGGTAAGTGGTGATCACAATGAAAGATAAACATCTCACCTATGCGCAGTCTGGTGTTGACATCGAAAAAGAGGAAACTACTATCAAAGCCCTGACAAAAGGTATGACCTTCAGGCGTGAAGGCCTGGGTGCGCCTCTGACGGAGATCGGCCATTATGCAGGCCTGATCGACTTCGGGGAATATGCCCTTGCCCTGGCAACAGATGGCGTGGGTTCCAAGGTACTGATCGCAAATGAGATGTGCCGCTGGAACACGGTTGGTATCGATTGCATCGCGATGAATGTCAATGACCTGCTGGCCATCGGTGCCGAGCCTATATCCTTTGTAGATTACCTGGCCCTTGAAAAACACGACGAGCAATTTGCCGCCCAGATCGGTGAAGGCCTGAGAAAAGGGGCCGAGATATCACGCATGTCCATTGTTGGTGGAGAGACTGCAACACTTCCTGATATCATCAATGGTTTCGACCTTGCGGGTACCTGTCTTGGAATGGTCCGAAAGGAAGAGATCATCACAGGTGAGAAGGTCCGGCTCGGGGATGCTATTGTAGGTATCCCTTCAGCAGGTGTTCACAGCAACGGCTACACCCTGGTGAGAAGCATCATAGAGCGATCATCCTATTCTTATCATGACCCATTCCCCCCCAACCCTTCTACGACAATAGGGGACGAACTGCTCATACCTACCCGTATTTATATGGAGGTTCTTGACGTGATCAGGGAATGTGATGTTCACGGGCTTGCACATATCACCGGCAGCGGCCTTTTAAAACTTAGACGTGTGACCAGGCTCGGATTCGATCTTTATGATCCGATCGAGCCAAATGCCATTTTCAGATTCCTTCAGGATGAGGGTAGTGTTGATGACCTGGAAATGTACAGGACATTCAATATGGGCATGGGATTTGTCATGATCCTTCCTCAGGAGCAGGCCACAAAGGCAGCGCGGATGACAGGCGGCAAGATCGTCGGAAGAATCGTGGAAAGTGGTATAAAGGTTTCAGACCTTATAATTGTTTAGAATAGAAGAACAGAGGAAAATGATAGTGGCCTGTATCAACGATCTCCCCTATGATATCCTCCTGAAAGGAGGCTCACCTTCTCAATGTGAGTCTCTGATCAGGGAAAGATCAGATGAACTGTATCATGTACCGGGTGGCTACGCCATACGCGGAGTGCCTTTGAAGGGTGATTCTATCCCGGTCGGTGTAAAAGGGGATGAGATATTCTTCCAGTATATCAAACCCTGCTTCGGACTCTTTGTTCTCAGACTGCCGGACGCCGGGGATGAGATCGAAAGGCTTCGTTCCCGCTTCAAAAAGAAGTAAGCAGTACAATCGCAGCCTTCTTCTTTATATCTTTGATTTTTTTGCAGTCTGTACTAGCCATCTGAGGAAATTGCCCGAGGGGAATTCATGTATCGTTGTTGCAATGATCATCCCTTCTCCAAGTTCTTTGACAGTCATGAGTGCATTCCCTTCTCCGTCCCTGAACAGGATATCCCCTTCGGCATCTGAGAAATAACCGTCGAACTCTATCTCCGCTTCAGGGTCATCCACCAGGCACCGGGCACTGTGTTCAGAAGTCCTGCAGATATTTGCAGACATCTGCTTTTGCACATACCGCAGTTTCATTGGGAGCCAGGGATATTCATATTCGCTGACCATTGGTCCGAATATTACAAGGATGCCTCCCTTTTTCACAAACCCCTCTAGCTTTTTCCTGTTGCGTTCGATACCACTGAGTGCCTTCGTATAGGCCGGATTGGCAAAACCGGTCGGGACCATGAGGCATTTGCAGGGTGGAAGAAATGGGTTTCCCAGGTTCTCAGGGGCAATTCTCTGACATTTTATGTCGTGTTCGTGGAACAGTTTCTCAAACAGCAGGCTTTTATCCCACAAAAGCATCACATCGCTCATGCAGGAAAATATATTTTTCTGATTTAATTGCTTTTCCGCAGAACCGGTATTATTTACCGGAAATTGCACAAAATATATATTATAATTAATATATCTACCTTGCCGAATTGTATATATATCTGTAAATCATTGTATATGTGTGGTACAAATAAACACATCTGTACCATTGGACCCTGAGCTGGCTGGGGAGTGGGTTCTCCTATCCGGCGACCAATTCTTTTTTTCAAATAGGCGGTAATTCTGTTCAAAGGGCCCGGGTGGACCTTTCAGAGGCAATAAAATAGGAAAAAAGAGGGCTGGTCTGTTTAAACCAGCTTTTTGAGAGGATGGTTCTCGTCCATGACCTCAAGACCGAGTTCCTCGGCAGTCTCACCCAGCATGATATCGACCATAGCCGTTGCAGGGAAGATCTTGTCCGTGTTCTCGATAGGTCCGAACAACAGGTAGTTCGATCCAACTATCTGGGCTACGAGGTTTGTTCCGATATCGGTTGGCATGTAGATTGCCTGTCTCTCTTCTTTTGTCTCGTACTTCTTCTTGTAAGCCTTCATCCAGTCCCATGCGGATGCCATGTTATGGAATCCACCTCCGACAGGCAGCCCAAGGTGCCCTTTAATGGCTATCACTGACCTGATGGCGGCACCGGAGCCTGACCCGAGGGGAGTTGCTGCCACATCGATCAATGGCTTTGTGATGCCACATTCCTTTGCTATCTCGATCATTCCCTTCTCCTGTCCGGTACCACCGGTCTCAAGGATCTCGAGCTTACCCTTTACGCTTGGGTCTGTTGCGTTGAACGCAAGCACTATGGATGCGTTGATATCACTGTTCATGATAGCCTCCATCTCGCTTTCATGTACACTGGCGTTGATGGAGTTGTAGATAGCCCTGTCAGCCACACCTATCTCTGTCACATACTCTGCTGCAACTGCACGTACATCACCAGCAGATGAGTCAATAAGGAATGGTGACTTGTCATCGATCTCAACGAACCAGTCGATATAGTTCTTGATCGCTTCCGGTGTCTCTCCGACGATCTGGTTCACGATCGGATTACCTGTGATCTCCCCCATTTCGACCATTGACTGCCAGAGTTTGTTTGCAGCCTCTACGTCGAAGATACCCTTATCTTCATCGGTCACGATCTTGTGCCTGTTGTAGAACATAGTTCCTACAAGTACTGTGGGGTATTCTCCTGGCTGGCCACCGAACTTGACCCCGCATATATCGAATACTTCTTGTTTCTTATCAAATTTGAACATATGAATAACCTCTTTATTTTAGATCCTGAGCATAGGCGCCAGGAACAGAAGGTATAACAGGAACATGATGATCCCGACCACTGCTCCATATAGAATCCCTATGTCTCTTCCTACCTTTTTACCAATGCGCTGAGCAATTTCACTGTTTACGAACTCGATCTTCTCATCTATACTGTTAAGTTTCTCAAGCACTTCGTTGAAATCTGCAGCGTCTACGACCACGCTTGGCACACTGTCACTTTGTTCACTCATTTATACCACACTCCAGATGAACATCGGGAGTATGACGACCATCAGTATGACAAAGACAAATCCTGCAATAAAGCCACTGATCCCGGTTGCAGATACTCCTGAATCAAGTTTCTGGTTCCTTGCGATAAGCTGGGCCCTGTAACGGATGTCCTCAACCACGGCTTCGATGGGTCCCATATTGGGATTTATTACCGTTGGTACTCCTTTTCCATATTCTTCTTCTTCTGCCATCTCAGTAACCTCCGAACAACAGCAGTGTCAACAACATTCCAAGCAGTGTCAGGGTGATGGTAAGACCGATCATTATTCCTTCTACCTTACCCGCATGTACTCCCGAGTGGAACTTGTTCATGTTACCGATACTCATCATTTCCCTGTTGATATCGAGTATCCTGCTCCTTACAGTTACCAGCTCGGCTGCCATTGGTTTTAATCCACCGGCCTCTTCTTCTTCACCGCCAGCTTCTCCAATCTCAATGACCAGCGGATCGGCATCGAAGGCATCGGTGTCCTTGGATGCATATTCCTTGATCTTGGCAGTGATGGCATTCATATCTTCCGTATCGAGGAGATCAATACATTCCACCTGCTCCTGAAATCTTGTGATGGCTTCTTCGTTGAGGTTCTCAACGTAGGGTATTGCACCAATTGCGCCGACGATCCTGTTATCCTTCACACCATTCTTGTTCAGGGAAAGCATTGCCTGTCCTGCGATGTGTCCTTTGACCTCGGCCCCGGTCACTATCAGGTACCTGATATTCGGGTTCGCTATCATATGCGAAACCACTTTTTCAAGACCCAGGTTCTCTGTTTTGTCCGGGCCGGCTATGGCTGCACCGGCTTCAATCAGAGGGCCGGCGTCCAGGTGGGAACCACAGGTAATGACAGCTACACTGCTATGGACGTCTCCAACTTCATACTCACCTTTGAGCATCGGCCATCCAGGAGCAGGTTCTCTTTTTGTTGCCATTTCACATCACTCCTAATGCATCCATTACAAGAAGCAGCAGTCCTGCAACTCCCAGACCTATTACTATGCCATAAAAGGCATTTCCGTAGAAACCTGCACTCTGTGCGGTCTTCTCACGTCCCGGGAATGAATTGAGAAGGGGTTTGTCCGGCGACAGGGAGTTCACAAGGTCATCTGCTATCCTATCAAGTTCGTCAAGCTGTGCCATTATAGGATCCATTGAATAGGATATTATATCCTCTCTTTCCTCTGCAAGCAAAGAGCTGAGCGGATCGAGCACAAGGTGCGCTTCCGGGGCTACGTGAACCATGCTCATTCCAATTCCTCCTTGGAAGGCAGGAGACCTGAACCTGTTATCTTGTACGCATCTCTCTTCACAAGTTTATAGAATTCTGTAAAGGCGATGTACCATATAAGCAATCCTATAAGGATCGTAAGGGTCCCGGATGCACTTTCGTTAATGCTTGCTACCACTCCTGCAAGGATCATTGCAATAGCTCCCTTCTCAATAGCGGTTGCAAATGTACGATCCTGTTTCTCGTCAGGACCGAGGTTTGCATTGTACGGGTGCAGAACTGCAAGACCGCCTGCAATGAAGATGACTGCCATGTATCCGGTTGCAATGACCTCGATCACCACCTCTTCAAAGTTGAATGTCCCGATCATGGCAGTGCTCAGACCAATAATGATGATTGCTCCGGACGTTGCGATCTCTGTCATGGACTGTTCCATGATGGGCACACCTATGCCGAGTGTCCTGTTTGCCAGGATACCAACAATATATCCTATGATAGCGGCAGAGATAACTGAAATTATCGGGCCGGCTATGCCCCCGACCGCAAGTCCGAACAGGGTGGCCACCAGACCTATACCCAGAGCAAGCATGCCGATGGAAGGCACACCTGTACCCAGGCCGTAGCTTGAGACCCTTCTGACAGCTGAAGCACCCCATAAGATTCCGCAGATAGCCCCAAGGCCAGCCAGGAAGGACATATATCCCCCTATCAGGTCAACAAGGAAATAAGCTGCGTATATACCTATAAGGCCCCCTGCTATTCCGAAGGCTATTATATTGTTCTCGGAAATTTGTGCGTGGGCACCTTTACCTCCTCCTGTTGACATTTTACAGACCTCCTATGGCAAGTACACCCATTATCGCAGTGAGGAATGTTACGACCAGGGACGATAAAATGGCTTTTGGGACCCTCCTGAACTTCGGGTCATGAAAACCTTCTATGGTTCCGCCGATGTTGTACGACGGGATGACTGAATTAACGAAGAAGATGCCTATTGCGAAAATGGCTGCGATCCCTACAATTTCGGTAGTTGGGGCCACGTTCTCAATGATGAGAAGGGAGTAATATACAAGGCCTCCTCCTATACCACCAAGTGCGCCTCCGATGACACCACTTACAAAGGATACTGTTGGTATTCCATGTCCTTCTGTACCCTGGGATACGTAAAGGTCCTGCCTGTCCTTTGTTATCGGGTCGTACTTCACCTTTGCGGATACCGGTGGACAACCGACACCATAGACGTATACCCACTGTCCTACGATCATTGTGACCGATATCATTATCATGGCACCTACAGCACCGGATGCAAGGACGAGTAGCATGCTGTCAGTGACATTCATCATTGCACCGGCAGTGACGAGTCCTGTAAGACCTGCACCGGCTGCAAGCTGAACGGTACCTGTTCCGACACCGGTTGCCTGCGCCATAGCTGCGGGAGCACCACCTACCGGAACGAAGTGAACGGCCAGGGAAATAAGTGCCCCGCCAAGAGTGATAAGTACTATATTCAAAATGTTAGCTGTCAGGATTCCTGCTATATCTATCAAGCTGCCACCTCTGCTTTTTCGTCTTCTTTGTAAGGGCCGTATGCATTGCGGGCGGCGACCTCGATGTTCCTGTTCCAGATGATCAGCACCAGCACGATGATCGCTCCTGCAATGACCGATGCCCAGCCGAGCGCATCACCCTTTGTGGTATCGAACACCACAGTGATCCATCCGCTGAGGAATACCGTCATACCGAAAGCAATACCTGTGACCGGTCCGCCGAACTTGGCACAGAACCATGAGTTGTCTATACCGTTCCTGAGCCCGGATTCTGCTTTCCTCACGATGTTGCCTGAGTTTGCAGCATTGAGCCCGGATCCGAATTCCACGTTCTGGAATTCACGTTCAGCACCATAGTGGACATCACCGGTGGATGATCCGATCGCACCAACGGTGATCCCCCATATGAATGCCAGAAGCGGCAGAGGGAACGGGTGTTGCAGAACAGTTATCATAAGATATGATACCACAAGTATACAGAAAGTTGTGATAAATGAATATCCCATGATAACCGGAACGTGTGATCGTATTATATCAAGGTAAACTGGTTGTTTGAAACGTTTCTGACTTGCCGATCTGCCAAGATGAGCGGATACTGAGAAAGTACCATGTACTGCTGCTGCAAGAATAGCTCCGATCGTCAATGCAAGAACAATAGATGTGCCGCTGCTCATCAGAACAGAAGCGACGGTACCACCGATAGTGCACATAAGTGCGTTTGATGGTGGTTCACCTGATACGGCTTTGTTAAATATCCTGTGTGGATACATCATCTGGGGCGCTAATTGCACCTGAGAGTTCGGGTTACTCTGAGACCCTACATCAGATTCGAGGTCTTCAGAAGCACCTGCAATAGTTGCAGCTGCTCCGATCAGTGCCATTACGCCCATGCCTGTGAGCGGTTCCATTCACATTTCCTCCTTTTTTACTATATACGCGTAAATCGTGCCAATATTATAATAATTGTTTCAGACTCGATGTTCTTTATCATAATTAATATGGCATAGACTAACGTCAGGTGGTTTGCATTATATTAAATACTTATTAAACCTTTCGAATGGAATCGGCGAAAAAAGCCAAATTGCCTTTTAATGGGGCAGTTCAGGCAAAAGTATCTGAACACTGGTATAAATTAATTTAATCTCAAAAGTGGGAGTGTTATCTTCATTCCCTTCTGTCAAGCTCAAGTATATAAATATCCGGCCTGGGGCTCTTTCCACTTCCCCTGGAGAAATCCATGTAGCAGCGGTTGCAGAGTATCCGGGAGTTCAGGGACGCTATCTCGGAGGTGCCGGGTATGAGCCTTGCAAAAAGGAAAGATGGTTCGATCTCCATCTCCTCCGACGCTTCTTTCAGGTATTCCTTGATATGCTCTTCAAATATCTCCAGGTCATCTACCTGAAGACCGCGCGTATTTATTGTAATGCCGCAACATCCGCAGGGAAGGGCAAAAACATCTGCCTCTATAAGGAAGACAGGCCTGGCAAGCAGTTTCTGCAATCTGTTTTCAAGGGTTCTCCGGTTATTTGCAAGTTTTTCTATAACTGTCATATCTATCCATCCGTATTGTTAAGGGCCTGAAGTGTCTGCTGCATGCCATCGACAGAAGACACCTGCACGATCCTTTCAGCCAGCCGCTTGCAATAACCGCATTTCGAACAGACCTTATCACATTGCTTCCACTGTTCAAGGGCGCCTTCAAGTCCTTTGTTCGGTATATAGAACAGGTCCCGCAGATCCCGGGGGCAGTCGAGCAGGTCCATCAGGTTCCCGTCGTAATCCCTGTTTGTGTATGCGCGGACATTGTTCAGTATCCAGTTGTTGAAATGTGTCCTCCCGCCTATCTTGAAGGTATCTGTGATATGCTCATACTCTTTGATATCCTCCGGCCGTATCCAGGGCGACCTGATCAGTTGCTGGGGGTCATTGATCCTGATCGAAAGGCACTTGTAGTAATAGTAGTCTTCAAGCACGTTCAGTTTGGGACCTGGCCCGTTGGCATGGGAGAAGAAATTGAAATGCGCATACCTGAAAGGGCACTGGTAAAGGCAGCCTTCGTTCACCAGCAGTTTCAGTCCGCAAGAGACCGAATCCCTGATAGCTTCCAGTTTTGTGAAATCCCGGTTCACTACAGGGTCGACCACGATGGTATCAGCTCCCAGTCCCTCATAGAACTCGGCTTTCTGGGGGGAGTCCACAAAGGAAAGGACGGAGACCACGATCTCCATATCGAAATCCCTTGAAAGCATTTCCACAAAATATGGCTCTGCAACCGTTATGGAATCAATACCGATATCGTTGAGCCTGTCAAAGTACCAGTGTATCTTATTGTATCCCTGGGGTGTGAGGTGCTGGCCGCCCATGCATGAACTGTTGAGCACGACCTCCATCTTTACGCCCCTGTCGTGTGCATATTCGGTCTGTTCCTGTATATCCTCTATTCCGGGGGCGGCCATGTTCGTCCTTCCGGTTCCCACATAGTCGGGAGTTCCCGCCATATATACTGCATAGATATCCTCCGGCCCTGACAGGAGGTCTTGCAGTCCTTCCATGTGTCCGACATGAGGTACATAAAGTTTCATCGTTTGCTGGTACTCTTTAATTAAGATAAGTATTTTGGTGAGGCTAAACCAAAGGTATATTAGACCGTACCCATCTCATTCCTATCTATGATACTGGGTGCCTCATCGTTTGCCGGCAGTCTGTCCGAGATCGCAGCCGAAGTACAGTCAGTTGAACTCTACATGCCAAAGCTTGGCGTTTACAAAAACTCCTTGCTTCAGCGTGACCTGCTGGACCCTATCCTGGATGAGCTGTCCACACTTGACCTCTATACTTCATTGCATGCACCTTATTTTGCAGATGTTCCAACATATCCGGAGGATATTGTGGTGGATACTGCCAGTATGGATGACAGGTCTTTCAGGCTTATCACCGAATCAATCGAGCTTGCAGGGCGTCTTGGCTCCAGGGCTGTAGTACTGCACCCTGGCAGGATAAACGGCGAGCATGACAGGGCCTTCTCCAGCATGGTGGACAACCTGAGGTCACTTGCGCAAACAGCGGCAGAGCATGATGTTATGCTTGGCCTTGAGAATAAGGAGGGCACGGATCCCGGTAACCTTTGCACCGGGGCCGGAGAACTTGCCAGTGCTGTGGAAGAAGTGAACTCCGACAATCTGGGAGCCACCCTGGATATCGGGCATGCGAACCTTACCTGCGGTGGTGATATGCAAGAACTGCGCGCTTTTGTACGTACTCTGGCTCCTCATGTGGTACATGTGCATGTGCACGACAATATGGGGGTGTGGTCAGAACATTACAACGGTGATGAGCACATGGCTCCAGGTGACGGGATCATCGATTATACAGTACTGAAAGAAATAAAGGGTTACAAAGGTATCCTTAACATGGAAGTCTTTTCCATGGAGGGTGTTGTAAAAGGCAAGGCAAAACTGTATAATGCTGTCCTTTGTGATGAGCGGGAGTTCTATTGAGGTGAAATGTAGTTCGGTGGTACCACAAGCACCAGCACATCGGATATCTGGAGTACTTTTTCAGTGACGGTGCCCACCAGTTTCTTTATTCCGTTCTTTCCCTGGGTGCCCATTACGATCCTGTCCACATTGAACTCTTTTGCAACCTCGACTATCTTCTCCGGAGCACTTCCATCGACTATTACGGCATCTATGCGTTCCCGGTCACAACCCATCTGAAACAGCATGTCGCCGAGCCCCTGAAGAACGCTCTCTGCCCCTTCCTTGCGCCATTTCTTTCTGGCAAGTCCCTTGTCATCCACAACATGGAGCAAGATCAGGTGGTAGTCATGTTCCATTGCGATCCTTGCCGCAACCCTTGCAGCGTTTTCGGCATATACCGAACCATCGGTAGGGATCAGCATCTTCATTGTTTCAGGGTTATGCTGCGTTATAGTTAAATATTTGGATTTGCTTCTATTCTGTATTACAATGGCTGCAATACATATTAGAGATAACCGGTTTGGAAGCTTAATATGAACAAATATCGCAAATTCAAAAAGATGGATAATAAGAGTTATTCTGATGTAACGCGCTTTCTCAAAGAAACAACCCATCTTACGGCGCGTGAGTGGGTCACCGCAAGATTATGTGCAGATTTCAAGAACCTTTCCAATCAGTCGGAGATGACATGGATAGGGGAGAAACTTCCGGAACTCGTTCCTTTCATGGATGAGACATATTCAAGGCAGGAAGTCTCAAACGCACGGTCCTCGTTCAAGAAAAAGGTCCAGCGCAGCGGTACTACATTCCTGTATGCCTACTATGCCGGTCTGATCACCCAGGAAGAGATGATCGGTATGATCCACAGGATCGTTAACGATATCAAAAAGCTCATGGAGACCGAAGGCAGTGAGATCCCGCAGGAGCATGCGACCGAGGTCCAGCTGCTTATCGCAGAGGTCCTGCGACGGATCAATGAGTCTCTTGATGAGGATTATTAGCTATGCTTTCAGCTTGCCTGCGGTATGTTCCAGACATTCTCATCCCTGTCTGCCGCATATACCCTGCCCGGACCCGGGATACGCATAAGGTATTGTCACCTGTATCTATCCTGAGGTCCGTTTCTCCCGGGGTGCTGTACTCAACGGGATAGATTGACGGTCCTCCACATGCCGTTCACAGACGGAAATCCCACGCTTCCTTTTTTATGAGTTCTTCCAGGTCTTTTTCAACAGGTATCTGTCCGTGTGCATCTGTCATGCCTCTTAAGCGATACTTTACCTGCTCAGGATCTATCACTATCATTACACCAGACCTGCCTTTCCTCCAGGCAAATTTAAATTGAATGAATCCCAACCAATGCTCCATGTTGATGAAGGAAAAGGGAAAGCTTGTTATCTGGCCTGCATACATCGACAGGACCAGGTCAAGAAGCAAGGGACGTATCATTTCACGAAAGACCTCTGTAAATGAGCCCACGGTCAGAGAGATCGGCCTTGCGGCTGAAAAGCTGGGACTGAACCCTGAGATAGAAGCCGATAAGGCCTATCCGAAATCCTGGTGGGCGGCAAAGGGCAGGGTCCTCATAGACAACACAGCACCCAAGACGGTCCTTTCCAGAAGGATATCATCCACGATCAAGGAAATGCGCGGGAGCTGAGCTCTTGCTATAATCATTTTTTTCGAAGCTTAACAAAGGATATGGAAAGGGATGTGCTCTTAGCTCAGGAGATGGGCCACATCCCGTAGTTAGCATCCAGTACCAGTATTGCAAGGCCGATCACAACGCCTACGGTGATGACGGTTTTTGGGTCTACGTGTATTGCTCTTTTGTCAGCCTCATAATAGCGCATGAGACCTGCGGATGACATAAGTCCGCTGCCGCCACTTGATTTTTTCTGTGCCATGTTATCTCCGTGTAATTGTTATCATTGGTATCTATGATGTTTTCTTAGTTATCTGTTGTCCTTGATGTATCTGATCGTTTAAAAGATTGTGCCTTCAGACGGATGATCCGGATAACCTGTCAGTATAAAACAGTCGGGCGATCATGAGTGACCCAGCCGCTTGAAAAGCCCCGTACGAATCCTGTCAATGCAAGGTCACTGGCTGCAGGCGCCATGAACGTCATCCCTGAGTCTTCGCTTCTCTGTGCCGTTGCGTCCTTTTGAATATAAACAGATAATAAAATATATCATGCAGTATGTTCACAAGATACTGAAAGTCATGATTGGGTGATGTGTTGGACTTCCCTCTACGTATAACCAGGGAAACGGAATTCTATCAGGGCTACATCCGGTTCAAAATGTCGGTCAGCAACGAGAGTCCATATGCTATCATCGACGTTACGCTTGATTTCATATTCGACGAGAACTTGCTGCATATTGCTGAACATGACGATTATCCTGTCAGGAACGGAAAGTTCGTGATAGGCAATATCAATGGCAACAGATCAAAAACATTCACTCTCCTTTTCGAACCTCTAACCTGTGCCAAGGCTGCTGATATAAAGTGCCAGGTCAACTATGCAGACCACGAGGGCAGGATGAATTCTGTTTGGATGAAGCTCAAGGAAATAAGTGTAACCTGTCCCATCATGAAGACCGACCAGGACATCAATATCGGAAGGCTCAAGGAATTCATAGAGGACCTTCCCAACAGAGACAGTCGTGTCTACGAGGTGAAAAGCGGTTTTGATGTGAAGAAGCTTGCCATTCTTGCCCGGGAAGTTGTGGAGAAACATGACGTACGACACATCCGTACGCTGCACACCCGCGATGGCAAGACCTGTGAGATCTGGTACTACGGCAGGACCAAGGTCTCTAAGGATGACATTGTAATTAAAATATCTATCCTGACAGAGCACCAGACCATGGAGCTCTTTGCAGTCACCCGCAGCGCCGAGGCGCTGACGGGGCTGCTCGCTGAGGTCGGGCGCGACCTGAAAAGAATAGTGGAGGACAGGGCCAGCGGCAGGGGAAGGGTCGTGAACGTGCACATCAAGGATTCCGTGGTGCAGCGCAGCAACCTGCTGGACAATTGTAACATAGACGGCACCTGTGACGTTAACATAGTCATCGAGGATTCCGTCGTCCAGCGCAGCAATATCGCTACTGTGGACGAGGAGGCCAGGCTCAGGCGGGAGCAGGAGAAGCGGGAGGAAGAAGAGCGCCTGCGCATGGAACAGGAAGAACAGGGGCGGCGCAGGAGAGAAGAAGAGGCCGCACGTCTGAAAGCTGCCGAGGAAGCTGAGAAAAAGAGAAAGGAAGAGGAAAGGTTCAGAAGAGAGCTTGAAGAAGCTGCAAAGAAACCTGCTGCATCGATCAGGAATTCCATCGGCATGGAGTTCGTGCTCATTCCGGCAGGTAACTTCAGGATGGGCTCTCCTTCAGGTGAAGAGGACCGGTATGATAATGAAGGCCCTGTTCATGAGGTGACCATAGGACAGGCGTACTACTTTGGAACATACGAGGTAACTCAGGAGCAGTGGGTCGAGGTGATGGGCAGCAATCCTTCATATTTCAAAGGTGACAATAATCCTGTAGAGCAGGTTTCATGGAACGATGTGCAGGAATTCGTGGAGAAGCTGAACGAGATTGAAGGCACGGATAAGTACCGTTTACCTTCCGAGGCTGAGTGGGAGTATGCCTGCAGGGCGGGTACGACTACCAGATACTCCTTCGGGGACAGTGAATCGAATCTGGGGGAGTATGCATGGTATAATGATAATTCAGGAGGCAAAACCCATCCGGTGGGCCAGAAGAAACCCAATCCATGGGGATTGTATGATATGCATGGCAATGTATGGGAATGGTGTCAGGA
>JAFGCK010000005.1 GCA_016932675.1 Methanosarcinaceae archaeon
ATGGAAAGTATAAATACTTTTTTAAGACTTAATATAAAAAAGAAGAAAAAGAATGACGCAGGATGCGCCATTAAGTTTTGTTTCAGTCTTAGAACCTGACGTTCATGTCAGCAATCATCTGCTGGCTTGCAACGTCAATTATCTTGACGTTGAGTGTGTCACCAGTAGATACTGATAGAGCGGTAGGTGTAGTAGTGTTGTTAGCTAAGGTGTCGGAACCTAGGTACAGTGTTTCTCCAGCTTTATACTCGCCCAGAGTGTAACTTGTAAGAGTGGTTCCATTTACAACTACTTTGGTGTTAGAATCCGACATCACAATAGCGTCTCCACCCTGATGCTCAAGTTTTATGTACTTGTCTGTACCCTCAGTCATAGCGCTTGCCCTCAAACTTGCCTGTGGTGCCTGCTCAGGTGGTCCCATGCCGAATACGAATGCTGCAATGACTGCAGCGAGGATTACAGTGATTGCGACCATCAGGATTACGCCGATGACCGGGGATACTGCATCCTCTTCCTTTAAGAATTGGTTTGCTTTACTCATGTTCTGTTCCTCTCTCGTTCAAAAGTCTACACTTTTCTCTGCTTTTTTTTCTGGACAACCTTTTCAAGTTTTCTCGTCCACATTTTATCGTCGAGGTCGGTGTACTCGCACTCGAGATAATGTTGCACCGCCATACTCAAAGCTTCTTTAGTTGATGACTCATTACATTTCTTCTTGAGAGCCATCAGTTCATCTTCTGTGAGTACGGTCTGCGCATGTACAATTTTAACCATTGTTTCGCCTAGTGTTCGACTTTGAATCATCTGATGAGCACTTATGCTCAATCATCATCATTATAATAATAATGTAGTTTCTATATATACTTATTGTAATGATGAGAGAGCATAATGTCAGTATTTTGATATGGGTCTTATTTTATATTAATCTTTTTATATCTTATAGAAATTATATATCCTGCAAAATCCTGTATCCTGTATGCTATCAAAGCCGCTGATTTCTCTGTTCTAAAGAGATTTGTCCTTTTATTTATATTTTGCTAAATATCATAAAGATTTTATCGTCTGGTCGTCGCCGCGCTTTAACACCGTCTATTAAAACAGCTATCTTCGTGCTGGCAAAGCCAGAAATACAACCTGGTCCATTATACATGCAAATAATTCATTGTTCGTAACACGGAAGGAAAGATCATGGTTACCAGTCGTTTCATAATAACAGTCATAGGCGTCGATAAGATCGGCATTGTCGCGGGCGTTACACGGGTGATGGCGGATTTCTCAGTCAATATCGTGGACATCAGCCAGACCATCATGGAAGACCTGTTCACGATGATCATGCTCGCGGAAGTGAAAGAGGAGAACTTCGACCTTGAGTCCTTCCAGAAGGCCATGTCCGGAAAAGGCAGGGAGTTCGGCGTCGATATAAGGGTACAGCATGAAGACACATTCCGCTTCATGCACAGGATCTAAAAAAAGGAGGTCTTTGAATGCTTATCCATCCTGAGGAGATCCTTGAGACCATCAAGATGGTGTCCAGTGAGAACCTGGACATCAGGACAGTGACCATGGGCATCAGCCTGCTTGACTGCAGCAATCCCGATATCGATGTCCTGAACAAGAACATCTACAACAAGATAACTGAATACGCCCATGAGCTCGTAAAGACCACGGATGAGGTGCAGAGCCTCTACGGCATACCCATAATCAATAAGAGGATCTCCGTGACGCCAATCGCGCTTGTTGCCGAAAGCTGTAATGTTGCTGACCTCACGTCCGTAGCGCAGACACTTGACAGGGCTGCCGAGGACGTGGGGATCGATTTTATCGGGGGTTTCAGCGCCCTTGTCCAGAAGGGTATGACCCCTGGTGACCTCAGGCTCATCAACTCCATCCCGAAGGCGCTCTCGGGCACAAGGAAGGTCTGCTCGTCCATCAATGTGGCAACAACAAAAGCCGGGATAAACATGGATGCTGTGGCACTCATGGGCAGGGTGGTCAGGGAAACGGCGCGGCTGACCGCCGACCAGGGAGGTATCGGCTGTGCAAAACTGGTGGTGTTCGCAAACGCCCCGGATGACAACCCCTTCATGGCAGGCGCATTCCACGGCATAGGCGAGCCGGAGTGCAGCATCAATGTGGGTGTGAGCGGCCCGGGAGTGGTGAACTCGGCGGTAAGGGCACTGGAGGATCCTTCGCTCGGTGACATATCCGAGTGCATCAAGAAGACCGCTTTCAAGATCACACGCATGGGCGAGGTCATCGGGAAAGAGGTGGCCAGGCGCCTGGATGCGAACTTTGGCGTGCTTGACCTCTCCCTTGCCCCGACGCCTGCAGTGGGTGACAGTGTGGCTGCGATACTCGAGGCAATGGGCCTGGAGAGCTGCGGCACCCACGGCACGACCGCTGCACTGGCACTGCTGAACGATGCTGTCAAAAAAGGCGGCTCAATGGCCTCATCATCCGTTGGCGGCCTGAGCGGCGCCTTCATTCCCGTAAGCGAGGACGAAGGGATGGTCCGGGCAGTGAGAAGGGGTTCGCTCAGCCTTGACAAGCTTGAGGCAATGACCAGCGTGTGCTCCGTCGGCCTGGACATGATAGCTGTCCCGGGTGACACGCCCGCATCGACCATATCCGCCATAATCGCAGATGAGATGGCAATCGGTATGATCAATAAGAAAACAACTGCCGTGCGCATCATTCCTGCTCCCGGGAAGATTGTGGGGGACATGGTGGAGTTCGGTGGACTGCTGGGCACGGCTCCCGTTATGCCGGTGAACGGCTACAGTTCGGAGAAGTTCATTGCAAGGGGCGGCAGGATCCCTGCTCCGATACAGGCATTGACCAACTGAAGCTCTTCATGCCTGAAGGCAGATCGCAGAAAAACAAAGGAGCATGAGAAAACGGATATGAAAACATGACCATAACCCTTATCGGTATGCCCGGTGCAGGAAAGAGTTCGGTGGGGAAGGCGCTTGCCAGACGCCTGGCTTACCGTTTCATTGATACTGATGTCCTTATCCAGGAACACTCGGGTGCGGCCCTCCAGGAACTTATCGATGGAATGGGCGACCTTGCCCTTGTCGGTGCGGAGGAGGAATGTATCCTCTCCCTTAAGCTTCAGGATGATTGCATAATCTCCACCGGCGGCAGTGTGGTCTACTCCGGAAAGGCCATGCATTTCCTCCGGGAAGGCTCAAGTATCGTTTTCCTTGACGTACCCTTTGGTATAATTAAAAGAAGGCTTTCCAATCTCGACAGCCGGGGAGTTGTCGGCCTGAAGGACAAAGGACTCTATCAGCTTTACAGAGAGAGGTCCCGCCTCTATGCGGGGTTTGCCGATATCAGGATCAGGGTCAAAGGGAAGGATAAGATAAGGGACGTAGTGGAGAAAATAGTCATGCAGTTAGAAAATAGGTCCTGATGTTCCAGACGAGCAACAGTAGTATATCCTCCCTGGCTGGCGTATTATTCAGCCGTTTTCATCCTTACTATTCCACCATATCTTCACCCTGTTAGAGCGCGCATCATATATGTAGTTCCCATTCTCATATTTGAGTTTGCTTTCCAGGTATTGTTCAAGTATCTTCCTCTGTTCATCGTTTTCCAGTGCGAAATGGCTTGATAGATTATCCATGGCCTCATTTAAGGTGGGATATGTTTCAGTTCGTCCAAGTGTGAATGTTTCCATGTTGGGGTAAATTCCCATCTGGTACAGTACATTGTACAGGACATCGCATTTTGGACCGGAATGATACTCTTTTCCATGTAACTTCGGCCATATTTCTTTTGAATATGTATCCCATGATCTTTCACCGGCAAACCAATAGAGGTAGATGTATCCGGAAGAAACCGCCTGCATATCCTCAATTGCCTTACGGATGTCAGGCATGCCAAGGGAAAACGATGCTATTATGGCGTCATAGGGTCCTTCAAGATCATTTTCGAGATCTATATCCTCCCATCTTTTCCTGATGATGTTAATATTGTCACAACCATATTCAGTCATGTTCTCTTCAAGAACCTCGACCATGCCCTTTGAAGGCTCCACAGCAGTTATATTCTCTACTTTTTCCGAAAGAGGGATGGCAAGTGATCCCGGTCCTGCTCCAATGTCAAGTACTTTCGATTCAGGAGTTATGTTAAGATCCCTGATGGTTTCCTTTGCTCTTTTTTGGTCATCCTTCATTGACATATTCCAGAATCGTCTTGCAGCATCCTTTTCCTTCCATATGGATGCACATTCTTTTCTGTTTCCACTTTCAAGATGTTTTTTTGTTTGCCGCATCCAGACATCGTTCCAGTCTATATTCTGATATTCCATTGTATCCTCTGCTAATTTTTTTCATGGTTCTCAGACAGGTATTACCACTGATACGTCCATGTAGTTCTGTATGGTCACAGGCACTCCGTACACCTCATGGATCATATCAGGAGTTATTTCGTTCATGCTTCCTGCTGCGAAGATAGTTCCGTTCTTCAGGAAAAGGAACTTGTCCGAGTACCTGAAAGCAAGGTTCAGGTCATGCATTGTCATGATAGCTGATACGTTCTCCTTTCTGACGATATCCCTTACGGTGTCCAGTATCTCCAGCTGGTTCCTCAGGTCCAGGCTGCTGGTCGGCTCATCCAGAAGGAGCAGCTTAGGGTTCTGTGCGATGGCACGGGCGATACTGACTTTCTGAAGTTCTCCACCACTGAGCTCATCAATGTAGCTCAAAGCCATGTCCTCCAGGTGTAGCTTTTTGATAGTTGTCTCCACAAGCATAACATCCTCGGGGGATATGTTCCATTTCATGTGGGGCATCCTTCCAAGAAGGATCGCATCAAAGGCTGTCAGTCTGGCAGGTTCACAGCGCTGGGGCACATATCCCATTCTCCTTGCGATCTCTATCTGTTCCAGTTTAAGCAAATCCACCTCATCCACAAGTATGGTCCCGCTCTTTGGCTTCAGGATAGCGTTCATGCATTTTAGCAGTGTGGTCTTTCCCACACCGTTGGGTCCGAGTATTGACAGTATCTCGTTCTTCTTAAGCCCGAACTTGATGTCCTTCAGTATTTCCTTACTCTTGTAACGGAATTCTATTCCGTTCACTTCCAGTATCATATTCTTCTCCCCTTAAGTATCAGGTAAATGAATGTGGGTGCACCCAGAAAAGAGGTGAGCACGGCAACAGGTAACTGGTACGGCTGCATCATGATCCTTGCAGCAGTGTCCGCAGAAAGCAGGAGCAATGAACCTGTTATAATGCTCCCGCTTATCAGGAAACGGTGGTCGTCCCCTACAATACGGCGTGCCATATGCGGGCATATCAGCCCCACAAATCCTATCACTCCCAGGAATGCGACTATTATGGCCGTTACAATGGAGGCGAACATCATGCCCACAAGCCTTACTTTCTCAACATTGACCCCCAGGCCCTTTGCAGTCTCATCTCCCGCATCAATGGCATTGTACTTCCATCGGTTGAACGTGAAATAGATGACAGAGGCTGCTACTACAGCAGAAATGAGCCCCAGTTCCTCCCAGCTGGCCCTGGCCGTGTCGCCGAAGGTCCAGAACACCATGGCTGCCAGCTGCACGTCATCTGCAAAGTACTGAAGGAACATGGTGCCTGCCGTGAACAGTGAACCCATTGCCACTCCCACAAGGATCATGACCTCGGGACTTGTGCCCCTGAACCTTGAGAACGCAAGGATCACGGCCGTGACCAGCATGGCGAACAGGAATGCCATTATCGTGGTGGTATAGGGGTTGTTTATCGTCACCGCATCCCCCACCCTGCTGCTGGTACTGCCTGCCCCTAGTATGATGACCGAGAATGCTGCCCCGAAGGCTGCAGCATTCGAGATGCCCAGTGTGAAAGGAGAACCCAGGGGATTGCGAAGTATGGACTGCATCACCATCCCCGTGACCGCCAGGCCTGCTCCGGCCACTATGGCCGTCAGGACCTGGGGCAGCCGGACATTCCATATTATATTGTCCCAGTTTGTTGAAACAGAATAACCGGCAAGTGTCCTTACAACATCCTGGGGAGGTATGTCCACAGAGCCAACTGCTATCGAAAGCACAGCTGTCACAACTAAGAGGACAAAACCGGTCAGTATATAGGTTCTTTTCCGGCCTGTATGTTCTCTATATCTGCTGGCTATATCTCTTTCGGGATCGGGCATTTCCTTTCACCGGCATGTTCCTTTCAGACATCAAGCTTTGTGAATGCAGGTTCCGAGAAGGCATTTATCATTTCTTCATACACCTGGCGCCCGGTTTCCTCATCACCCCTTCCGACCAGGAATGTATAGATCTCTATGGTCCTGTTCTCAAGGTTCACGTCCTCAAATCTTTCCGGATACAGGACCTTGCCTGCAAAATACGCATCTGCAAGTACAGAGCCCATGTTCTGTGTATACCAGTTGTATGGCAGCATTCCGTATACCTCTCCGTTCTTTAATGCCCTGAGCTCACTGTAAGCCGCATCATTCTGCAACTGGTACAGGGCACCTGACCTGTCATCGGACTGTATCGTTGAGAGGTCGATGAATATAACCTCCGGGTCCCATCCAAGTATACTTTCCCTGGAAACCTCTGCTGATGTGAGGTTCATAGGGTCATACGCCACGTTCCTTGCATTTATGAATAAAAATGGCGGGTACATTGGCTCTGTTGACAGCAAACCATGCGGGCCTGACAGGGCTATGCCTCCCACATAGCATGTTATCTTATCTTCTTCGGGCACATCTGCAGTGCGCGCATCAAGGTCCGAGATCGCTGCATCAAAAAAGGAAATGACCTCTTCGGCACGTTCCTCTTTCCCCATTACCTCCCCCATTATGCGCAGCGAGCGGTTCATATCATCCCTGTTGCGGACCATGTCACCATAGTTCAGGGCTATTACAGGGATGCCTGTCTTTTTCTGCAGCTCTTCGGGGTCATATCCTGCTGTGGAATACATCTTGAAGATGACCTGGGGCTGTGGATCAAGTGTCAGTATCTTTTCCGGATCGTCATTACCCCTGAATTCCCCGAAAACCGGGTATTCCCTGAACTGGGGGTTTGCAAGCGCATAGGGTCTGGCATAGAATCTCGAATACAATTCCGATTCCTCTGATTCGATGCTGTCCACGGCAACGATCCTGTCCTGCGCCTCCAGATAGCTGAGATATCTCAGGGCACCCGCGCCCGAACAAATGACGTATTCCGGGGAAGCAGGTACTTCCACCGTTCTGCCAAGGGCGTCGGTGATCGTGATGGTGTCTGTACTCCCGCTGACGGATGTGTCCTGTGTGCTTGTTGAACTTTCCATGCAGCCCATACTGAATATAGAAAAGGCCATGATCATGCACAGAATAGTAATAAGTTTACTTTTTTTCATCCTGATTCTCCTTGAGTCTTAAAGTTGCGAAAACTATGGTCGTTTAATATTAAAATATTACCGTTTCTTCACACGAATTCTTATGGCAATTTTTTTATATCATAATAGCTATCAGTGCTACTATTACGAGTAACACAAAAATAATTAAAAATAATAACAAATAAGTCATTATTAAAACATATGTGCTATGCATTATTGGAAATGAGTAGCAATACTTCCGCAGCATAGGATGATTGTTTTTGCTTGACGTTCATTTTTCCCAAGGAAGCTACTATATGAAAAAAATAATACATACAACAGTCATGTTCATGGCAGTTCTGACATTTTTAACGTTCCCTGTCAGCGCATCGGATCTGACCTATCAGATAAGGAGCAGCGTTTATGACAATACGGACCCTTCCATACCCACAGGTGATTTCTACTGGGATGCGGATGGTTTTTCAGGATTCTGGTATCAGATAAAACCCGGTCTGTCAAGCGAGTTGCTTTACTTCCACAATAGTGTGAACGCTTCAGCCACCATTCAGCCTGGTGATGAGATCGCTGAAGGTGATCTCTATTATGTCAGCAAGCCTCAGATGAAAAAGACCAAGATCGGTGGGTCAGATGATGGAAGCACTTATATTGTGGATGGTGCTGACCTGAAAAAATACTACCTAATGGGCTTTTTTGGTTCCCAGTATCTTGCAATGCCCGCAGACTTTTCTTCTCTGGCCTCAGGGTGTAAATCTGACAGAATAGCAAAGATCTTGATGGAGCAGGGTAGTGATGACAAAAAGCAGATGTTCTCAGGCGAGGAATGGGAACTTGCCGGTGGCTGGTCCCTTGTGGCAAAACAGATAGATGTGGAGGGCAACAAGGTCTGGGTGGAGCTTAAACAGAATGGTGAGATGATCGACTCTGATGTTATTTCAATGGCAGAGGATCGCACAAGGCCCCAAAGGACATACCTCTACAAGGACAATGACGACTATCCCGTGTTCTATTGTTATGTTGATTCAATTTTCATGGGGAGTACTTCTGATTTTGTGGTCTTCAGGTATGCCTTCCTGAGAGGTGACATCACCAGCATCGAAAGTGGCGATACCTATGGGCTATTCGATGTCAGGGGTTTTGAGGTCCCTGCTTTCATGAACGGCACGAACTTTGCGGGAAGTGGCAGTGGAACTGTTCTCAATACAGGTGATGATGCACTGGTCATGGTCAGCAACTCTGATATAACCCTGGACCCGGATGAGACAATCGACCTGTATGGCGGCATGTATCTCAAGACCGAGGACACAAGTGGTTCTTGTCTGAAGATGACCCTCTGGAAGAAATGCAGCATTGCAGCTGCGGACAAGGTGGCCGAGGAGACCGGTGTTGAGGAAGAAGAGCTTGTTGTTATAGATATGGCAGAAGCGGAAGAAGAAAGCGTATTCAGCGTTAAAGATGAAACCGAAATATCTGCAGATGGCGGAGAAAAGGAAGAGGCAGTGATGGAAAGTTCTGTAAATGCTCCGGGGTTTGAGCTTATTTTTGGTCTTATGGGAATATTGGGTGCATCAATGCTCAGGAAATTCTAGGAGACATCCGGATGGAATATGGAAAAATAGACTGGAACGATGTCTGGAATGAACTTGTGCCAGCTCAGCAGATGACAGACAAGGCCGGAGCCAATAGTCTCTGGAACAAAAGGGACAACGCTGAAAGGTTCTGGAAAAGATCACAGGGTAGTTCTGAGAGGACTAAAATGACCCTCAGAGAATTACCTTTTTGGTCAGGGTCCAGGGTACTGGATATTGGGGCCGGGCCCGGCAGGCTTGCGATACCGCTTGCCAAACAGGTGGAGCATGTCACTGCTGTGGAGCCTGCGGAAGGGATGAAGGACATACTCATGAAAAATATCTCTGAACTGGGGATAAATAACATAAGTTGCGTCAGAAAACGCTGGGAAGATATTGATGTGGATGCTGACCTGAAAGGTCCTTATGATCTGGTGATCGCATCTTTCTCGCTCGGAATGCCGGATATAAGGGAAGCTATTCAGAAAATGGAGCAGGCATCATCAAAATACATCTACATTTACTGGTTTGCCGGAACAAGTCCATGGGAAACCCATTCTGTGAATCTCTGGCCATACCTGTATGGAACGAATTATACGTGTGGTCCGAAATGCGATGTCCTGTACAATGTTCTTTACGGCATGGGAATCTTCCCCGACATCCAGACCTTTACGCTGGAATATACTAACATTTTTTCATCCATGGATGAAGCCATGGATTTCTTCAGGTCACGCTATGTGATCGAAACACAGGAGCAGGAGGCCATTCTCCTTGATTATCTGAGGGATGTGCTCATACAGGAGAACGGTCAGCTTGTCGAACGGAGCGATTCCACACGTGTGAGGATCTGCTGGGAAAAGAATTAATTGAGGTGGTATTTTGAAAATACTGGTATGTGGAAAAGGCGGATGTGGCAAAAGTACATTAACAGCTTTACTTGCACAGGCTATGTGCAGGCAGGGATATAATGTCCTTGTGGTAGACAATGACGAATCCAATTTCGGACTTCACAGGCAGTTGGGAATGGAACTGCCTCAGGATTTCCTTAATTATTTCGGCGGAAAAAAAGAGCTTGTTGAAAAGATGATGAAAGCCTTTTCATCCGGAGAAAAGGCTACGTTCTTTGAGCACCGCTGGGAAATCTCTGATATACCGGAAGCATATGTTTCCAAAAACGGCAACTTATCGCTAATGGCAGTAGGAAAGATCCATGATTCTGGGGAGGGTTGTGCCTGTCCGATGGGCGCTCTCTCAAAACAATTGCTGAAAAACATAGACACTTCAAGCAATGACTTCGTTTTAGTTGATACCGAGGCAGGGATAGAGCATTTCGGCAGAGGTGTGGAGGAAGGCTGCGATATACTGCTGATGGTAGTCGATCCTTCCTATGAATCCATCCGCCTTGCTGAGAAGATAAGCAGTCTTGCAGATAGTATTGAAAAACCTCTTTATTATATCTGTAACAGGATCGAAGACGCAAGTATGGAAATATTGTTGGATGCAATCCCCGGATCTAAAATACTCGCAACTGTTCCAATAAACGGATCTATCTTCAAAGCAGGTCTGCTTGGCGAAGAGTTCCGGATAAATGTTCCTGAGATAGAAGAGCTTTCCGGTTTTTTGAAAAACATGCAGGAAAGTGAATATCAGAATTAAAAAACCGTGTATGTTGGGAACTTATGAGGAATTTGATATGAAGATTAAAAAGTATACTATCGGTATGAATCTACTAATGATAGTCTGTTTACTATTCTCACCAGCTGGTCTTGCAGCCGGTGCTGAAATAACAGATGTCGAGCGTCATGTGCCTTCAGGCATTACTGTCGGGAAGATGGCTGAAATAACACTGGAGATCACAGGTGAGGGACCTTTCATGGCAGGTATTGTGGAAACGATCCCGCAGGGTTTCACATTCCCTGAAAACGATGCGGATGTTTCGGATGCCAGGCATTTCAAGGTTGACAGGGATGCCGGTAAGATCTCTTTCTCTGTAAGTGATGAAACCGAGGTCACGTATAATGTGATACCCTCCGGAAGTGACGGAAGTGGTTTTGAAGGATACTGGGTGGATCTGCTTTACCAGACCCAGGCTCTCAATGAAGGAAAAGAACGATGGATAGCGGTGACTGACCCCAACTCTGTGTTCAGTACAAATTTCGCTGGCGGTGCAACATCATCCTCAGACAGGACTTCTCCTTCTAAAGCACCGGGTTTTGGATTATTCTTATCTTCGATGTCACTTGTTGCTTCCCTGTGTTTTATAAGGAAGTATAATTCAGGAGGGGATAAAGAATGAGACAGGTATTCAGCTATTTTGCAGGAATATTATTGTTGGCATGTCTGCTATTTGGTACTACAACTGCATATGCAATATCTTCCGCTCTACCGTGTGATGACGGTGACGATGTACTTACAGAAAAAGAGGTTTCTTATACAGTGTGTGACTATATGCTCGAGGCCAGTACTTATACACTTGATGATGTAGGGGATGCTTCGTATATATTCACATTCTGGGATGGTAAACCTAAGACAATTACTGATGGTCATGATAGGGAAGTTACTTTTTACAGGCCAGTGGAAAGAATAATCACTACAAATCCGGATAATTCCCGGATTGTTATTGCATTGAATGAGCTTGACAAAATAGTCTCCACTGACGAATGCACACGTGGTGGATGCGTACTCCCTAGAAATTCCAATGACGAAAAGATCGCTTTAGGAGCCTGGGAAGCTCTTCAGATATATGGTGGAGGAGAACTAGACGATCTTCCGGAAACCAATACACGTAAAGAAATTGATTACGAGACAATGGCTCTCCTTCAACCGGATGTTGTTTTAGATACACTCTGGTATAACCGGGGTGATCTTATCGAAGAGAAAGTAGGATGTCCATGTGTGGATGTCGGCTCAGGGTTCACATTTGAGGAAAACTATTATCAAATACAGTTGTTGGGAAATGTTCTGGATAAAAAAGTAAGGGCTGATGAGCTGGAAGACTTCATCCGTTCAAAGGTCGAGATGGTCGCAGCAGTGACTTCGAAGATCGATGAAAGTGAAAAACCAACAGTGTACTTTGCGCCGAGAGGTGCTACAAAGGGCTTCTATGATGCTGTTGAAGGAAGAGATTTCACCCGTACTGAAGCGGTCTATGAACCATTGAACATTGCCGGTGGAATCAATCTTGCAAAAGATTGTACCGGTAATGAAATCAATGTTGCACCGGAGCAGATCGTTGTATGGGAACCAGAAGTCATTTTTGTTGCAAGAAGTACTTGGGACGGGGAAAGTGGTGTTGGATTTGTAAAAGATACTCCCGAACTTTCAGAGATTCCTGCTGTCAAAAACGGGCGGGTATATGATTGTTTCTACCCGTACTGCAGAGGAAGGCCTGTTGACAGAAGTTTACTGAACATGATATACATGGCAAAACGCCTGCATCCTGAAGAGTTCAGTGATCTTGATCTGGAAGCCGAAGGAAATGAGATCTTCAAGGAATTGCTTGGAGTTGATGGTTTGTTTTCCGAACTTGCCGAATATCAGACCTTCCCTAAAGAAGTGTATTGAATTGACATATCAAACAAAGTTTTCACAGGGAACGGATGCATCTGCAACTCTTATTTGATTTGCATGCATGTTTCCCTTTTTTTAACAGGTAAAAAATATGTTAGGTCTGTTCAAAAAACAATCCCGTAAATCTGATACGGATTCTTCAGGTAGTTCCCATCGAAAGCAAACATCTGATGCGCGAAGTGATTACCAGCGGTATGTCGGAAGAAAAATGCTTTTCATGTTTGTCATGCTGGCACTGGTTATTTTCCTGGGGGCATTCATCGTAACCGTAGGTCCTCTTGAAGTATCTGTAATCGATGTCTACAAGATCCTTTTTTCCAGATTTTTCCCTGATTATTTTATAAACGCCGATCTTCCTTCACAGGTAGTCTGGAATATTCGCCTGCCACGCATTGTTGCAGGTATTATGGCAGGTTTCGGTCTGGGGATATGTGGTTGTGTGATGCAGTCCGTTTTGAAGAATCCTCTGGCCAGTCCGTTCACTTTAGGTATTTCATCGGGAGCAAGTTTTGGAGTAGCAGTCGCTGCAGTAATGGGTGTTGGGATTATAAGCGGTCCTTATCTGCTTGTGGGGAACGCCTTTTTATTCTCCATGCTCTGTGCCATGTTCATCATTGCTCTTTCAAGCCTGAAAGGAGCTACTTCGGAAACCCTCATACTTGCAGGAATTGCGATAAATTATCTGTTCAGTTCTCTCAGCGATCTGTTTCATTATTTTGCAACAGATGAACAGCTTCGCCTGATGGTAAGCTGGGGTATGGGGGATCTGTCTGCTTTTTCCTGGAGTAATTTCATGCTTCTGCTTTGCATCTTTGTTTTCTGTACTCCATTGCTTTACCTGAAAGCAAATGACCTTAACATTATGGTGATAGGGGATGAGAATGCAAAGAGCCTCGGTATTGATGCAAACAGGGTCAGGATGTTCTGCATGTTGCTGGCAAGTCTTCTGATAGCAACCATTGTCTGTTTTACGGGAACGATTGCTTTTATAGGGCTGGTTGCGCCCCATATGGCACGTATGGTGATAGGCTCGGACCACAAATATCTGGCCCCTGCTTCCGGTTTATTGGGTGCTCTCGTACTTATTGTCGCTGATGTTGTTGGTATGAACATAGTACGGCCAACCATTGTCCCGACAGGTATAATGACATCTCTGCTTGGAGTGCCTTTCTTCATGTATCTTATACTCAAAAGAAAAAGAAAGGAGTTCTGGTGAATGGTAAAAATAACTATAAATGATCTCTCTTTCGGGTATGCCAGTACAAAGATACTCGAAAATATATCAGTGGATATCCATAAGTCGAGTTTTGTCAGCATTGTAGGACCAAACGGTGCAGGCAAATCTACATTCCTGAAGTGCATCAACAAGATCCTTACTCCTGATAGGGGAGATATCCATATCGACAGGCGCAATATTCGGCAAATGAAAAGAATGGAGGTAGCCAGGAACATTGCTTATGTGCCCCAGAGTTCCAATAGGGTCTTCCCAACAACGGTTTTTGAAATGGTCCTGATGGGGAGACGTCCTCATCTCGGATGGTTCAGTAATGAAACAGATAAGGAAAAAGTGTGGCATGTCCTTGAGGAAATGGGACTTGATGAGCTGGCTTTACGTAATTTTGATGAGCTGAGCGGAGGCCAGCAGCAGAAGATCTTGATCGCAAGGGCGCTTGCACAGGAAACAGGTGTCATCCTGCTCGACGAACCCACAAGCAACCTTGATATCTGGCACCAGCTAGATGTGATGGAAAATGTGAAGTGGCTTGTCAATAACAGGAACGTGACAGCTCTGATGGTTGTCCATGATCTCAATATGGCCTCCAAATATTCGGACAGGATACTGATGATGAAAAACGGACGAATTGTATCTGTAGGGGACCCGGTTTCAGTGCTCACCTGTGAGAATATAGAGAAGGTCTATGGTGTTGAGGCACATGTCCACACACATGAAGGAATCCCTTATGTAATGCCTCTCAAGCAAAGAGGAATGACTGCTGATGCCTGACCCTGATACACTGTACATCATGATGATTCTGGTATACATCCAGGAACAGATTGCTATATGAAAATTAATGCGGTAATCAGGGAAGAAATAATGAAGATATGGGAGGATTGGAAATTTCCTCCTTTTTTATTTATTACCATCCTCTGGTGTATTCCTCATAGCATGGGATACAGACATATTCTCCGTTCTGCACCCTGGCACGCGACTCTGCCATCATTTCCCCGCATTTTGAACATCTGACCGAGTTGAATATCCTTGCTTTCCTGGGGATCTCCACATCCACGAACCTTATGTTGAACATTTCCTCAACAGGTCTTTGCCTCATGGTCCGTGATATGCCGTCCATGCGCTTCCTGTATTCCTTTGCTTGCTCCTCCGTGGCTGTGCCTGACATAACTTTCGGGCGCAGTTCGCTTACTTCAGGATCAATGTCATCGATGTTGAAGCTCGCCTTCAGCGCGACCCTTACAGCTTTGCCGCTGTTCCTGCATATAAATGTGAACACCTGTTTTGCATGGTCGCGGTAGATGAGATTGCCTTTGCCGATAGTGCATCCGGTGAGTACCTGGACTGCATCCACTCCGCAGGCGTCGTTCTCGACTATCGTGACGAGTTCCTCGTCAACATCCCTTTCAGCTTCAAGTTCTTCTATTGCTGCTTTAGAGGCAATGTAGCCGATGGTAAGTCCGGGGCAGACATGGCCGTGGAACTTAGCTGCCTCTTCAAAGGTGGGTATCTGTGTGCTTTTTGCTTCAGTTGGAAATTCAGGTGTCATGATGATCAGGGATGTAAAGGATAATGTAATTTTAATATCTTTCGTGTTATTGATTTAAATCTATGCATCACTTTAAACCTATCATGGACTGAAAAAATTAATAATCAACTTCCCAAAACACCATTATGCCTTTTATTATCAGTTGGCCAGCAACTTCCACATTTTATTTGCTGGCATTCTGGTAAAATTTAAAATTCTTTCCTATTTTACTTGAAGCTCTCAATACTTGCGATATTTTAATTTAATTAATATACTTCATACTCATAAAAAATAGCAAAAGTAGATATAATACTAAGATGAATACTTATTAGGCTTAATGCCACTTAAAGGGGTTATAATATGAGGAATAAAAGCACTTTATTGTTTTTGGTATGCTTTGCTGTCATTTTATCTCTGGCAGCACCAGCAAGCGCTCAAGTACCGGGCACAGTAGTGGATATAATTGTTAATAGCACTGATCATGATACTCTTGAAGCAGCAGTAATTGCCGCCAATCTGACAGGCCCTCTCACGGGAACCGGACCTTTCACAGTATTTGCTCCGACAGACGATGCTTTTGCGGCACTTCCAGCGGGAACTCTCGATACCTTGCTTGCCGATCCTTCCGGTGACCTGACCGATATACTGCTCTATCATGTGCTAAGCGGCAGAGTGAATTCAACAGACCTTTCTGATGGAATGGCTGCCACCACTCTATTGGGCGAGGATGTTCTGGTCACAATAAATGGAACTGAGGTGTTCATTAACAATGCAAGGGTCACTGTGGTCGATCTGCAGGCTGAGAATGGTGTGGTCCATGTGATCGATGCAGTATTAATACCACCAGAAGAACCTACAAACGAAATACCAATACCGGAATTCCCAACAATAATTCTGCCAATCGCGGCAATTATCGGACTGGCCCTGATATTTAGAAGAATTTAGAGAAAAGAAGGGTAAAACCCTTCCAGGTTCTTTTTTTGGGTACGGTATCGGAATTTATATCCTATTTGTTGTCCTGTATATCAAAAGGCTGCCTTTTGGGATCACGCAGGGATTTGCAGCCTTCTGTGTTCATTTTCTCCATGTAATTGTCTTAAAATGCATTTTTTGGCTGACAGGCCGATTGCAATAACTGGATTACCAGGTGCCGGAATTCTGCAGAGTGATTTTTTATATCATTTAAAAAACAAATATATATGTTATTTTCAATAAACTTAACCAATGAAAATTGCACAAATTAATATCGAAAAACTATTTGGTTTATATGATCACGAGATAAAATTGAATCTCAATGAAAGAATAACAATTATTCATGGGCAAAACGGAGTAGGCAAGACCATTATCTTACAGATGCTAAACTCTGTTTTCAATGATAGGTACGATATTTTTTATGAAATACCGTTTGAAGAATTTTCTGTTAAATTTGATAGTGGTGATGTACTATCCCTTAAAAAAAGATACAATGAACAAGATAATCAAAAAGAATTAAATCTTAGTTTGAATGATGATAAACAATCACAAATTCAATTTTCCTCTATATCTGATGAACAAACATGCAAAAAAATCCTGCAGCAAAACAAGAATTTAAGAAGAGTTGGTCCTGGTGAGTGGTTGGACATCTTAGATGGTGAAGTGTTGGATACAAAGGATCTGCTAGATAGG
>JAFGCK010000057.1 GCA_016932675.1 Methanosarcinaceae archaeon
CCAACAGGAACAGACACACTGCCTTCAGAACTTAATATACTGATAATTGCCTCTGCATTTCTGCTTGGTGCCCTGCATGCACTGGAACCAGGTCATGGGAAATCTGTCATGGCCGTGTTTGTAATGGGAACGGACGCTGACCTGAAAGATGCCCTTCTGCTGGGGATCACGATAGTTATCTCCCACGTCATAGTCGTACTGGGACTAGGAGTTGCTTCCATATATCTCGTGGAGATACTGGACGTAGACCTGACCCATGATATCATGAGCGTGATCGGAGGGATCATATTGATAGGGGTGGGAGTGTGGATACTGAGAAAATTCTACCATCCGCACGAGCATGCCATCGATACGAAAAAAGGAGTTGTTGCCATCGGGCTTTCCACAGGACTGATCCCCTGCCCGGCAGCACTTGCAGTACTATTGTTCAGCATCGCTAGCAACCAGGTGTATAATGGCCTGATCTACGTGCTTATATTCAGTGCAGGCCTGGCGATAGCCATAACATCCCTCTCAGTTGCCTTTGTCAAAGGAAAAGGATCCATCCAGAGATACATGGGCAGCAAAAGGATCAGCAGACTCCCGCTTGTCAGTGGTACAGTGATCATAATAATAGGAGCATTCACGCTTATCCATCCCCTGCTTGAGCATCTTGCACCGGGCCTGCAGATATGAGAAAGGAGGTTCAGATGCTCCCGTATGTCCTTTGCAGCAGGAGAGCATCTCCATCGTTATCAGGGCTCTCGCATATCAGAAGGCCAGATACCCTGAAGTCCTTCAGTGCCCTCATCAGTTCTGCATATTCAAGGTCCGAATCCTCCAGGTTGAGATGGTTTTTCTCACCTTTTTCCCCATACTCTATGCCTGAGACGTGCATGTGCATATCATCCAGGCCTTCCATTCCAAGTTCACTCTCAACGGTCCCAAGTACAAAAGCAAACTCTTCATAGCTATTCATCTGCCCGCCCCTTGCATGCAGATGTGCAAAATCGATACATGGCAGAACATTATCAATGTCAGCACCAAGCCTTACATTCTCTTCCAGACTGCCGAACTGGGTTGCCTTGCCCATAGTCTCAGGACGGAGGATCACGTCTATGTTTTCATCTGCCAGCCGGCCAGTGAGCTGCTTCAGAATACCGTATACCCGCTTATACACCTTTTCCGATGAGTCCTTATGGTAGTATGCCGGATGGAACACAATGTTCCTGGCACCACAAATGCTTCCGATCTTTGCGGACCTGTATATCCTTTCGATGCTGGCATCTATCTTCTCAGGCTCTGCTGAGTTGAGATTGATGTAGTAAGGACCGTGTACGCTTAAAAGTACACCTTCATTTGCTGCCTTTTCTGATATCTGCCTTGCAGTATCCTCCCCCATCTTCACACCTCGGACGAACTCAAGCTCCATGCAGCCAAGGCCAAGTTCCCGGACTCTTTCAATACCAACAGCACTGTTTCGCTTTTTAGAACTTCGGGGAGTACCCGCCGTTCCAAAGAAAAGTTTTGCAGGTCCGGTCATGCCATGCCAATTTTTGCCTTGAGATCCTTCATTTTCCTGGAGGACAACCTGTTTTCAACCAGTTCCATGAAAGACTCGATGTCTTCCTCTGCCAGAGACCGTATGTCCTCTTTTCCGTCCATTGCAAGACGGAACAGGTAATCGAGTTCTGTGGAGTCGAGTCTTTCAAGCCTGTTCCTGAAATCCCCGGCTGACTCTGCGACCTTGTGGGAAATTGGCCTTAGTATATAGGGATAGTTATGTCCTGATGACGACATCGTGTTCCCGCCCAGCTCAGGTGCAAGTTTGTCAAAGATCTTCCGGTCCATATCACTGAATTCTCTGCTCATTGGGCCTATTTATGGAGTATACACAATAAAATATTGTCCCTTTGCATTTACAAAAAATGCTTTCAGGAAATGATATGTCCATGTATGTCGATCTCGCCATTGACAATCCTTGTCGACGAGATGGGGGTCCTGTCATCTGCAAGAACGAACTCCACTTTTACAATATCAAGAGGAGACATGTTCTTCTCAGCACGCATGCGATTGATCCTGAGCGCTACCGGATACGTTTCCGGGGAAACGACAATGTGATCATAGTCCTCTTCAAGCGTCCTGCCGTAGGGGTCATTCAGTTCAATAATGGTATAATCGGTATCCTTGCCGGCGATCTCTTCCAGGTATCCGGTCAGCTGCGACTTCCGGACTGAATAATCAGGTACAGTACGATCTCGCAGCCCTGCCATTTCATTGGAGGTCAGGCCTATGTCGACCATACCATCGCCTGCAAGCTCGAATGCTTTTCTGAGCAGCTTCCTGTGTCCGTCATGGAGACATTCAAAGGTCCCGCCGACAACTACCCTGGGCATGGCAGGTAGAAGGGTATGTTCTGAAATAAAGTTTTGCGTGAACAGGGATCAGGAATAATTTGAAGCTCCGGAGAGTGATGTCCGAAGCATCCAGGAATCTGGTGCATCTGAATACTTTCGACCCGCTTTCTTCAGATATATATACTCAAAGGGCAATTAAGTACCTGATTGTGCACCAAAAGGAAAACATGTGCACCTATGGAGAAATAGAAATGCCTGAAGTACTATTAGAAGACCTGGACCATGTAGGCCCGGCGACCGCACAGAAACTGATGGAAGCCGGATTTACGACCGTTGAAGCTATCGCTGTCTCATCGCCTGCAGAACTTGCAACTGCAGCGGATATTGGGGAGTCCACAGCCGCAAAGATCATCCTGGCTGCACGCCAGTCCGCAGACATAGGCGGTTTTGAGACAGGGGACATTGTGATGGAACGCAGGAAACTTGTGGGAAAACTGTCCACAGGTTGTGTTGAATTCGATGAGATGATGGGGGGAGGGATCGACACCCAGGCAATCACCGAACTCTACGGTGAGTTCGGATCAGGAAAAACACAGGTAGCACACCAGCTTGCAGTAAACGTACAACTTCCCAGGGAACAGGGCGGCCTTGATGGATCGGTGATAATCATCGATACCGAGAACACCTTCAGGCCGGAAAGGATCGAACAGATGGTTGATGGTCTTTCCGAGAGATACGGCATGGAATATGACCCTGAGGAATTCCTGAAGAATATAAGGGTGGCACGTGCCTTCAATTCAAATCACCAGATACTGCTCGTTGATTCGGCACTGGAACTGGCAAATGAACTGAAAGACACCGACAAACCTGTGAAGCTTATCATTGTAGATTCCCTTACAGCCCATTTCAGGGCAGAGTACATTGGAAGGGGGACCCTTGCTGACAGGCAGCAGAAGCTCAACAAGCACCTTCATGGCCTGCAAAGGTTCGGAGACCTCAATAATGCATGTGTCATTGTAACAAACCAGGTAATGTCAAAACCCGATGCATTCTTCGGAGATCCTACAAAGCCAATTGGCGGACACATTGTCGGCCACACTGCCACCTTCAGGCTCTACCTGCGCAAATCCAAGGGCGATAAAAGGATCGTCAGGCTCGTAGACTCACCGAATCTGCCTGACGGCGAGGCAATAATTTCCGTAACAACACCCGGACTGCGTGACCCGTGATCCTGCAGTATCCGCCATGGGTCCCGAAAGGGGGTCCTGTCCTTTTTAATACACAAATTGATAAGCCCTGCTGGATGACAGTGGCATTGAAAACACTTTTATTCATCCCACATCATCTATTGCCTATGAAATTCAGGGCCCTTGCCATAGACATCGACGGCACCATTACAGACGCTGAACGGCGGCTAAGCCTGAAAGCAACTGAAAAACTGCGTACACTGGATACACCTATTGTACTGGCCACCGGCAATATACTCTGTTACGCCAGAGCAGCTGCCAAACTGATAGGAATAGGTTGCAATGTTATTGCAGAGAATGGCGGTGTTGTGACAGACGGCTTTGATAAAAAGCCCTATGTATCCGATGTGATCGGCGAGTGTGAACAGGCTTTTAAAATACTGTCACAGGAATTCGATCTGGAGAAACTTGATCCGGTCCACAGAAGAACAGAGATCGTTCTCAGGAGGAATTTCGATCTTGGGCGTGCAAAGGCTTTGCTGGACAGGACAAAGCTGGATGTTGAGATAATCGATACCCATTATGCCATACATATCAAAAGCAGGAAGGTAAACAAGGGTACAGGCCTTGTGAGAATGGCTGAGATGATGGGACTTAAGGCATCAGAATTTATTGCCATCGGCGATTCGGTGAACGACCTGGAGATGCTTGGTGTTGCTGGGTATGCTATTGCAGTTTCAAACGCTGACGACTTAGTGAAGGATATTGCAGATCATGTGACCGGCAAGCCTTATGGGGAGGGGACAGCAGAAGCTGTCAATTTCCTTGTTTCAGAAGGAATGCTTCAAAGGAGAAGATGATGAATAACGGTGTGCAAAGCCCGGTAGAACTTTGCACCGTTCAGGATCATAAACTCACATTCTCTTTGTGGGCACCCCTTGCGATATTCTTGTCAACCACAATGTAGTCCTTGATAGCCCTCACAGATTCAAAGGGAAGCGATATGTACTGGTCGTCAGTCTGGTACCTGGAAGTATCCAGACTCATATCAGGTTTTACTATGAGGTTGATCAGATTACCGGTCCTGACATCCATCACAATATTGAAGAGGATGCCTATCTCTGTGCCATCGGTTGCCATAACCTGTTTACTGGAAAGGTTTTTTGCAAAGACATTAGCCATTTTCATTCACCCCTGCATATAACAGTAACTCTCAAATTTTTCATGTATCTATCTGTATCCTATATAAGCACTTGGTTCTTCTTTCCTGACACCGCCCTTGAACTGTGCCTGAATTCTTTCATAATACTCGATAAGATTCTCGGAGAGGGTTGGCCTTACTTTGGACAGTGCCTCTTTGAAGTACTTCATTCCAACCTTTTCATTCTCGAAATTTTCCCTGAGTGCAAGCATGACAGCTTCCCTGCATACAGCTTCAATATCAGAACCCACGAAACCTTCTGTTGAGGTTGCGAGTTCATCAATAGTGACATCGTCACCGAGAGGTATATTTCTGGTGTGTATCCTTAAAATATCCTTCCTGCCTGCAAGGGTCGACTGACCTACGAGTACCAGCCTGTCAAAACGACCAGAGCGCAGAAGTGCAGGATCCAGGATATCGGGACGGTTAGTAGCAGCTATCACCACGATCTCCTTGAGTGGTTCAAGGCCGTCGAGTTCTGTGAGCAGCTGATTGACGATCCTTTCGGATACCTTACCATCCTCTGTCACAGCGCTTCTCATGGGTGCGATGGAATCGATCTCATCGAAGAATATGATACATGGGGCGACCTGCCTTGCTTTCTTGAATATCTCCCGGATAGCCTTCTCTGACTCTCCAACCCATTTAGAGAGCATCTGTGGCCCCTTGATACTGATGAAATTAGCATTGGACTCGTTTGCCACGGCCTGTGCTATAAGTGTCTTCCCCGTGCCGGGAGGGCCGAACAAAAGGACACCCTTTGGAGGCTTAATGCCCATCTGCACAAATTTTTCAGGTCTTGTAAGCGGCCATTCAACGGCCTCAACGATATCCTGCTTGGCCTTATCAAGACCTCCAACGTCAGTCCATTTAACAGCCGGTATCTCAACAAGTACCTCTCTCATGGCAGAGGGTTCTATCTCCCTGAGTGCTGCTTCAAAGTCATCCTTGCAGACATCCAGGATCTCAAGGACCTCGGGAGAGATCTCATCATCATCAAGATTGATATCAGGCAATGCACGCCGGAGTGATTTCATTGCAGCTTCCTGGACCAGTGCCAGCAGGTCCGCACCGACGAAGGCCTGTGTATGCTGTGCAAGGTACTCCAGGAATTCCCCGGATACATCCTCTCCAAGTGGCACTCCACGCGTGTGTATCTGGAGAATCTCAAGGCGGTCATCGGTATCAGGAACGCCGATCTCGATCTCCCTGTCAAACCTGCCGGGACGGCGCAGGGCAGGGTCGATGGCATCCAGGCGGTTGGTCGCACCGATAACGACGACCTGCCCTCTTTCCTCGAGACCGTCCATCATGGTAAGCAGCTGGGCAACAACCCTTCTCTCAACCTCACCGGTGACGTTCTGTCTTTTCGGTGCAATGGAATCGATCTCGTCAATGAATATGATAGATGGAGCGTTATCCTCTGCCTCTTCGAATATCTTGCGTATGCGCTCCTCGCTCTCACCATAGTACTTGCCCATTATCTCGGGGCCTGCTATGTAGAGGAAGTTAGCCCTGGATTCGTTTGCAACCGCCTTTGCAATGAGTGTTTTACCGGTCCCCGGGGGGCCGAATAGTATAATGCCCTTGGGAGGCTCGATGTTGAGTCTCTGGAACAGTTCCGGGTGCTTCAGGGGAAGCTCTATCATCTCCCTCACACGCTGTATCTCTGAACCAAGTCCCCCTATGTCCTCATACGTGACACCCCTTGCAGCACCATCGTATCCCCTTACAGGTTTCTGCCTCAGCTCAATCTCGGTGATCTCCCCTATTATAACAATTGTATCCACGGGTTCTGTTTCAACGGCTATCAGGGGTATCGCCTGTCCCCCGGACATCTGGGAGGACATGGGCTGCGTCATGGAGCTTATTATGGGGATGACATCCCCTTCAACAAGAGGACGCTTCATGATATTCCTCTTGATGATCTCATTTATGTGACTGCCAAACTCCATTGTCACGCCTTCGGGAGGGGCGAGCACGACCCTGGTAGCGGTCTCAACATCGGCTTTCCTGATGGTAATTCTTTCACCGATACCCACACCTGCATTCTGCCTGATGAAGCCGTCAATGCGGACTATCCCCTGGCCCCAGTCCTGCCTCTCCGCCCTCCATACCTTGGCGGCGGTCTTTCTCTTACCCTCTATCTCAACAATATCTCCGGGTGACAGCTGCAAGCTCAGAAGAGTTGTCGGGTCCAGCCGAACAATACCTCTCCCAAAGTCATTAGGATGCGCTTTTTCTACTTTGATATGTAC
>JAFGCK010000006.1 GCA_016932675.1 Methanosarcinaceae archaeon
ATTGACAAACCCTATTGACAACTCAAAGGCTGTTGCTCCTATAATTGGTCTTGCACTTATGGTTGCTATAACGGTCATCTTTGCCGCCGTTGCAGTTTCAGCATTTGGCGCAGATCCAATAAAAAAAGCCCCTCAAGCTGACATAAGAGCAATAAGTGAAGAAATTGGCAATGATGCCGTCATCAAGCTTATACATCAGGGTGGAGAACAGTTATCACTGTCTGAGTCACAAACCAGGATATTCATAACAGGCGATAGTGGCATTGAAAGTGAAGTATCCTATGCAAACCTTGATGCGGAGAGCGATCAAAAATTTGGATCAGGAAACCTACTCTTTCTATACATTGCAGGTGGCGATGTTTGTATCGGTAACGGCACTCTGCCAAATGCAGACCATACTGATATAGCACATAGCGGAGAGACTTTGAATGTCTTGATACTGGATGTCAACAGCCAGCTAATGATCGCTAACATAGACGTTAGATTCTAATTTCATTGATCCCGAACCTGAAGGAGTTCTGTCTCAGATCATCAGCAATGCAAGAGCACAAAGAATCATTTATCATTGGGGCTTTGTGTTCTTCTGCAGCACAAAGAACGCATACCCGTACTCGTCCGAATGCTCCCTGAAAACTTCCATTTCCTTTCTGGAGAACTCTATCACCATTTGGGCATCTGCGTTGCCTTTGAACTTTGTTTCTGCTGAACTGAGCATTCTCTCAAAGTGGTCATAATAATCGTCCCACCAGGCGGATGCAGGTAATTTGAAACTGGAGATCACCCTGTAGCCTGAGGCCTCCATAAGCTTTTCCGTTTCGTGTATGGTCTTGATATCCGGGTAGGACCCCTGCCAGAGCTGCAGAGCTTCTTCCGAGAGGGTGTCGGTGAACCAGGTTGCTTCTGTCAGTGCCATGAAACCGCCTTCTTTCAGGAAGCTTTTCCAGTAATCGAGACCTTTTTCCAGACCTATGACAAAGATAGCCCCTTCGCACCAGATCACATCGAATTCGCCTTCTTTGAAGGGAAGATCGTCCATGGAGGCACGTACCGTGAAGATCTTATCGTCCAATCCTTTTTCCGCTGATTTTTCCATCAGTTTGTCCAGGTACGGCTGGTAAATGTCGGTTGCGGTGATCTGGCAGCTGTCACAGATACTGGCAAGATGGATAGTCTGCATCCCCACACCGCAGCCGATGTCAAGGATCCTGGCACCCGGCGGTAGATCCGGTATCATGCAAAAGGCTTTTTCCGTGCATTCGTTGCTGCCGGGACCCTGACGTGGCAGACCGTCGAATATCTCAAAAATAAATGATCCTTCCATACCGGTAAATAAAAACAGCAGTTTATGTTTTTTTTGGTCCCGGACAAAGCACACTATTTTGCATCCTTCAACATTTGAGAAATGGTAAATACAAGGATCTACATAGTACGTTCAATGGGGAATCGGGCAATTATACTATTATTGATAAGCTCGCTGGCTTTGAATGCCTGTCTTCTGGTGTATTTTCAGCCCCCTGGTGATTCCGGGGTCATAAAGATGAAGCAGGAGCTCAGGTGGCTCCAGGAAAGGAACGATGCACTGGAGGAACAGATACAGCTTAACAACCAGTCACTGAACTCATGTAACGCACAGATAGATTTTTACCGGAAACGCATCTATGAGCTTGAATCAGAAGCCGGCACATGCCCCACAGGTATACAGGGTAATGCCACAATGCAGGCGCCTGCAGTGATCCAGAAGATAAGGGTAGTAGATGAAGGCGCTTTCCTCAGGAGGATTGCCACTGAAGAAGGTACAATGATAGAGATCTCAGTTGAACTAATCCCCGGAAAGGGACGGGTGCTTGTACAGACAGAACCTCTTATGGGTGTTGTTTTCCAGGATGCGGCCAATACGGCAGTCTTTGTGGCCCAGGAAATGACAAGCACAAGTCTTAGTGCCAGTGATACCATCTTCAGCATCACTGCCGAGCAGGAGATCCCGGGAATCGATGGTCCAAGTGCGGGTGCGCTTATGACCCTGATAATGATAGCTGCGCTTGAGAACGAAACACCGGATACCGGAGTCACTGTCACAGGTACCATTGATGAGAGCGGTAACATCGGTTCCATCGGAGGACTGATGGAGAAAGCACAGGCTGCAAAGGACAGTGGAAAGGACCTGCTCCTCATCCCGGGGGAAAACGACCTGCTGGTGATTGGCAATATCAAAGAGCAACGGGTGGGAGATGTCGTGATCATCAGGGAGAGTCCGGAAATTGTCGATACGGAATCCTATATAGAGGAAAAGATTGGTATCGACGTGGAATATGTGAGTACGATCGAGGATGTTATGGAGTATGCCTTCATTTAGGGAAGGATGCAAGAAATTTGCCAGCCTCTGTAAGAATTCAGGGGCATGTCATTTTGCATTCCCGTTATCTTCCCAAATACCGAAAATGTTGTTTTCAGTATCAAGACAAATTGCGAGATATCCCCAACCCGGCACAGGCATTTTGTTGAGGATCTTTCCTCCGGCATTCCCGATCCTTTCACAATATTCATCTACCGACGAAACGCCTATATAAGCTGTCATTCGCTGGTCAGGAGCTCCCCGCATTCCCAGGCCTCCCCGTAAACCGTCGTCGCCATTGAGACCCTTGGTCTCGAAAAGATAATAATCCGTCATTCCGGGAGGATGTTCGAATTTCCAGCCAAAGAGGTCGGAATAGAACTTCCTGGCGCGTTCCAGGTCGTCTGAAGGTACGTCAATATGAACTATCGTTGGCATTTACTTCCCCCATAAAAGCATGGGATTGGAAAAATTTAAAGCTTTCTTTTTAGTTCAGAATAGAAAATAAGGAATATCTCTGCGTTTCATCCTTCCACATGATCGATCCTGCTCCCTCTTCCGATTAGCAGGTTGTAGGAATCATTTGCCTCATTGTACCTGACAAGCACATTCTGAATAGAGATCACATTCCCATAGCTTGCTTTCATGATGACCTGGTTATCAGGTGTAAGATTATGTGATGGCAGGACAGCATAAACCGGTTTCACAGAAGTTCCGTCACATATTTTGAACAGGCTGTTCTTTTCATCTCCAAGGTCCCCTGACATAAGCGAGGCAATGACATTGATGCGCTTGCCTGTATGGGCTCCTAGTCTGGATAACTTTGAGAATTTTGCCTTTTTAGGAACCCTGTACTTGATGCGTGTCAATCCATCCTTTCGCAGAATGGCATAGGTGTACTTGATATCAGTATTGATGTAACGATAGGCAGCATCGCAATCAGCCAGTTTCTTCATGAGCCTGGTAGGCGTGATATCCTTTTGTTGCTCAAAGCTCCAGCATTCTGCGGGATCACAGCCTGTGCCCCATATGAAAGAACACGGGCTGTAAATTCCAAGTCCCATACCTTTAAGAAGAATCACCATCCGTCTCATTTCTGTAGAATTTACCTTATCTGCAGGTTCAATTATCAGGATATTGCCATCCGGGGAAAGTTTTTCTGAGATCTTTTTGACAAGCGCGGCCTTTTCGTGAACCGAAAGTTCCTTTACTTCATTAAGTACGTTGGAAAAGACAATAAGGTCGATCCCATCCGGCAGGAACACTGTATCAAGTCTTTTTATATCTGCTTTAATTGGTTCCATGATCCGGACATTTTCCTTGATCCGGGCATACTGCGGCACTATCGAACTGTAGGCTTCAATATTCTCGTCGTACATTTCAATGGAATATATGAGGGCCTTATGGCCATCCAGCCTGTTATAGAAGTCAGTTATGGCCAGCGGTATCGTCCCCGGACCCGAGCCTATATCCAGAACCCTAATGCGCTTTTTCAGCAGACCGTCCTTTGCCATGCCATACAGTATATGCTGGAACTGCACAAAGTATACCGGGAACTGGTATGCCAGGTATCCCAGGATATCATATCCCTTCTCATAGCTTATCCTGCGCGCCTTTCCTTCTTTCCAGTACTCGGCCTTCTGGGACTGGACGGCCTTTCGCATCCTTTCCAGAACCTGTGGGTCATCCCAGCTTTTGCCCGTCTTTTTTTCAATATACTGTTCGATAAGCCTTTCAAGCTTTCGTGAGACAGCCGCTGAGCGGAAGAAAGCCTCATTGATCTGCTCTTCCCTGTCATTTAACCCGATATAACCCTTAGGGGCACGCATCAGCTTGAAATCGTCTTCTGTCGGGATGATATCCAGACCCAGTTCAAAGAATGAGGATTCTGCTGCATTGTAGATCTCCTGGACAGACATCTCGCTTTTTATGTAGTTACGCATCTCAGACAGCATGAACTCCGGCTTTATGCGTGAGACATACTTCAATGCGGATATGATCTCCTTTTCAGACATTGCCGGAGTGATTGGTCCATGGGATAATAAACCTGATGATAAGCAGTCCATTTCTGTAAATGAGATTGATATGTTCCGGCGGTTACGGACTGTGTTGATAGGGCTATATGTCCCTGTGATCGCTGTTCATCTGAGCAACATGCATAATTATTTAAGCAGCCCTGCCATTTTGCGCCTATGGATACTGTACCCGGAAAAGCATATGCCGAACTGATAACCGGTTCCGTCATTTTCGGAATGCTGGGTATATTCGTAGACTGGCTGGATGAGGTCCCCACCCTTCCAATGATATTCTATAAACAATTCTTCGGTGTGCTGTCCCTGCTGGCTTTTATCATCATTACGGGCAGGATGTCGCTGATAGTCCCCCGGAGGAAGAAAAGGTACCTGCTTTTACTTGGATTCATCAACACCAGCACGATCCTGACCTACTTCATATGCATCAGACATACCAGCTTTCGATAGCGATACTGCTGCTCTATACCGCCCCGATGTATGTGACACTTCTCTCACCGCTGATACTCAAAGAGTCAATGACTGGAAAAAGCATTACAGCACTTTCCCTTTCCCTCATGGGCCTGCTATTCATAGTTGACCTGGAAGCCGGGATCGAAGGTGTGAAGGCAGGAGGGAGCGGATACCTTATAGGGATCACAGCAGGCATAATTTCCGGATTCTCATTCGGTATGGAGATCATGACCATCCGCTACATCAAGGATGATTACTCCAGCGTTGCACAGCTTTTCTGGTACACACTTGTTGGCCTGGTACTGCTTCTCCCCTTCGCTGGAGGGGTTCCACAGCCTGTCCTTTTTGAGAATCTTGGCATACTTGTGCTCTTCGGTCTTGTCAACACGGCACTGGCAGCACTTCTCTATGTCAGTGGCATTGCCCAGATCAAGGCACAGACTGGAAGTATCCTTACACTGATCGAACCGGTCAGTGGCATATTTTTCGATTTCACCGTCATACACACACCTGTTCATGCAAATACATTGATCGGTTGCATTTTCATTCTTCTTGGGGCCGCTATGGCAGTGATGGAAAAAAGCCCGCGGATTTTTGGGAAATACTTTAAGATACGGGTTTGACCTGTTCTGCCAGAATACAACGTAAACTTCAAAAAACAAGTTCATGACCTGAAAATCTGAGCTTTACGGGAATGAATGAAGTTTAAATTATGTATTATCCGACATTCAGGAAACAATAGGGCATGTCCTGAATTGTAAAACCCCATTGATCTTTGTTCACGGATGTGGCACAGTAACAGACAGGAAGCAATTGATGCCAAACAGTCATCATTCTATCTTGTCTATATCAATGGTTACTTTCCCGAGTTTTGCTGCAAGTGTCTTGGATATCTTTTCATTCTCAACCCAGTATGCAGTCATCACAGTTGCCGGAATATAGCAATTATCACATATTTCATTCTTCATTGTCTTCATTGTCAGTTCATAGAAGGGAATGTTCTGGTTAACCAGTTCCACATTACGAAGATCGAAATCACAACCCCATTTTTTCAATTTCTCGCAGTCTGTCTCAATATGTATATGTGTTTTCTTTTCTCCGGTAACTGCCGTTACATAACTCTTATACCCGCAGATAGGATTTACAGAAATTGTTACAACCATGCATATACTCTCCTTCTAAATAATCCTGCATATCTATGCCATTGCCCTTATCACGCGATCTCTTCGAACTTTATGTCCACAGCCTTGTAACCCTTTGCAATTTCCTTGGGGATCTTCTCGTTCTCTATCCAGTAGGCGTTCATGACCGTTGCAGGTACATAGCAGTTACTGCAAATGGAATACTGTGTCCTTCTAATTGTCAGCAGCTCAGTGGAAACATCCTTATTCATCAGGTCTATTTTAGGGATATTGAAATCATTGCCCCACTGTTTGATCTTTTCACAGGTCGTGTGCACGAATATATGTGTGCTTTTCCCCTCGTTTTGGGCCTGTACCGTTGTTTTGTTCCCACATATCGTTTCCATCGAAATAATGACAACCATTCTTTTCACCCTTTTGTGCCCTATCAGGCTACCTTGTAATAATTTCCATTATCTGAGGCTACACATATAATACTTTTCAAAGACAGCAGTTTTCCGATCACAGATTGCAGTTCTGCACTCTCGATCCCGAGAGATGCACATATCTGATCAAAAGTGCAGGGTCTTCTTAGTATAAGATCGTATACTTCTTCTTCCACATTTTCATGTTTCATTTTCGAACGGTCCTTTTTCAAACCCTTGAGAACGAACCTGACCCTGTCCCTTCCGAATTCTTCATCAAATATGTGCGCTATCTCCTTTAATCTTGGGTCAGCTACCGGGACTATGAAATCCTCTGCAGGCGGCCTGCTTACTGTGAGTATCTCTATCTCGTCCGGATCGATCGTCTTCAGGACATCGACCAACCCTTTTATTTCCTGTTCTGTACAGTTCACAGGATAATCATTTGTTGAATCCATGAGCATGACTTCAATGGAAAGCTTGGTTTTTTTTGCTTCTGAACTGAACATCTGCAGGCCCTTTACAATATCCTCAAAGCTCACACCGTCAACAGGCCTGTGGATAGCCCTGAAAGTATCCTCATTGCCTGAGACCAGAGTGGCTACCACAAGGTCTGCTTCCGCAAGATTTGAGCGCACGTCGGCTCTCCCCATCAATGAAGAGTTCGTTATTACACAGATAGGCTTATCGCTTATTTCTCTGACACCCCGGATGATCTCCCCCAGACCAAGATTTAGTGTTGGTTCGCAAGTACCGGAAAATGTTATATAGTCAAGATCATCGATATTCCTGTGATACTGCCTCAGACTTTCAACAACCTCGTCTACAGTAACGGCCCCCTCTACAGTTTCAGGAGCATTTACCCTGTAATCAACGCTTCCAAGCTGACAGTAGACACAGTCAAAATTACAATTCTTCTTCCTGCCGGCCACTTTAATTGCATCGACCCCGAGTGACCTTCCAAGTCTTTTTGAGAGTATTGGGCCATAGATTATCCTTGATCTCATATTCGTACTCCTGTTTACGATCGAGTAGATAAAATAAGTTTAGGTTTACTTAAATCTGCTGATTAAATTTCAATTATTTTGTTGTGACATAAAAATTACAAAAATTACAAAAAAATATTTCAAATTATTGATATACGGGGCCTGACCGTTATGTTACATTCTTACCAGACTACAGGATCTGCAGATCTTTACTACAGCATAGCATATTTTGTAAAGCATGCATCTCCCGGAGCAATTCATTTTATAGAACCATATAGAGAAAAAAGATAAAAGCGTATACAGATCGCCGATCGGGTCGTCAGGACCCTCACCTGTCAAATTCCACCCGGGCATGGAAAGGTCTGGCGGGAGACTTTCTGAGCCTGTACCATCCTCTATAGCTGCTTTAAGTATTTCCCGGTGTAAGGGATATGATCCATATACTGTTCACCATGACCGGGAGTTTCATATCGAATGCCCTGAGGGACGAACATAGTAGTTGATCTACTTCGTTCTCCTGCCGGCAATCATATGAATGAACCAGTTGACAAGCACAGCTCCACCTATAATAGCCAAGAACCAGATAGGCAATTTCATGAATTTGCTGATCAACCACGCTTTAAATATATTAAGAATCAATGCAATCCCCCATTAACAGATATCATACTATTACAATAAAACCTTCTGCTTTGATGATAGATATAGTTTTTGAGGTTTATAGCATCTGATAGAGAGAATATCGAATTAGCCACTAAAACTCCTTTTCTGATAACATCATTCGATCATACTTGCGATCCCGATCATACCTGAGATTGGTATACCATAGCACTGACCTATGTTTCAAGATTTCACTGCCTGAATACAGCCAGGCGGTAAATATTATTGCACCAACCCTCAGAGCTATGATCGTAAGCACCAGTGCAGCCCTGTTTGCCAGATCCTGTGTTCCTGACCTGCTTTCCTGTGCACTGCGGACAAGACCAATGACCTGGTTCAGATAAGTGTCCTTTCCCGTTTTCTCAACTTCTATGTGAACTGATCCCTGTCCGTTAAGAGAACTCCTGTGACCTCATCACCTTCATTTCATTCCCGGGGATCCTGCTTTCATCTCATCATGAAAACCTTTGAGAATGGGAAATCCCCCATAGAAGTAGACCACAGAAGATAACAGAAACAGGATGTATCCTGAACCCGGCAGGTACATATCCAGCCCCAGAAAAGCCTGTATCACAGGAGACAGAAGCAGTACCGGAACTGTCAGGACGATCGAAATGATAAATCTGTTTTTGAGATCCGACAGCATAAGGGTGTGATGGTCTTCATGGCCCTTGCTATCGACATGAGCCATATGATCATCATGAGCCTCATGTTCCATATACTCCATATGTTCATTATGCCCCATATGTCCTATTGTTTTCTCTTTTTCTTCTTTCCCTTCTTCACTCACAGTCACGGATAAAATCTGCCTCCGATCAAGTTCTGTTGATGCTAGTATAAATCAATGACTGTGATCCTTTACTTAATACAAACATGAATATTCAGGACCTGTATCCAGGACATATACATAAATATTCA
>JAFGCK010000058.1 GCA_016932675.1 Methanosarcinaceae archaeon
AGTTAAATTGAAACGGCTTTATCCGACAATTGAGGCGTGACATGACACTAGCTGGTCAAGAGTTCCTCCGCGAGGACCAAGCACCTTTACAGGCATGATAAAGCAATTATATGCAACTCCTGCAACACCAATCCCATTATTGGTGCTCTGGGCAATTGTTCCTGTTACATGGGTTCCGTGGGAGTCATCATCATTAGGGTGTGAATCTCCGTTAACAAAATCATAACCGGATACAAAATGTGTGTTTGCAAGGTCTGGAGCTTGGTAGTATCTTTTCCTGGGGTTTTGTACATAATTCTCATATGCAACTCCGGTATCCAGTACTGCCACCACAACATCGTCTCCCGTGGATATTTCCCATGCAGGCACGATGTTAATCCCATAGTCTTTACTATTGTTAAGGCTCCACTGCAAAGGATAAAGAGGATCGTTCGGAAGCGAAAAAGCATGGGTAATCGCATTGGGAACCGCATACTCAACATTAGGATTCCTGCTGTAGATCTGCACCATCTCTTCCACGGACTTTGTCTTCGGGATGTTAAGTTTCTTGAAGCCTGCATAGGGGCTGGTGTAGGTCACAGATGCGCCATTCTTTGAGTTTATGGCCCTGATCTTTGCCTCGGATACGCCAGGGTTGAACTTTACCAGTATCTCTCCCGGCACATACAGCTGCTCAGATGCATCTTCTTCATAACTATCCGTTTTCGGACTGACAGCTAGGGCGGATGTCAGTGTACCGATGGTCAGCATGCTGACCGCCAGAATTGTGATTAGTGCTTTTAAGGACATGTGTGTCGTACCACCCAATTTTGTCTAATATTTCATTGGGAATTGTACTATAAATACATAAGTAATACCGAGAAAAAAAAACATGCCCGTGATCAGAGGAACATCGCTTCCACAAGACCATCAAGTACAGGCATGACCCTGTCCACGATTGTCAGGGTCACACAGGCCTCGATATACGCTGCAAGCAGCAGCATCATTACCATCAGTGCAAAGCTCTTCCAGAGGTAGCGGGAGTTCAGGTATTCCCTTACGGTCACCATTACGACCGAAACATCATTTTTCAGGCTCTCAATAGTGTTCCCCATGAAGAGTCCCCTGTCTATGAGCTCATGGGACTGGACGAATGCGAATCTGCGACCCACGGAGACGGCAAGCAGGATGGCGGGTATCTCTATTATGCCGTGGGGCACGATGGAGATGAAAAAGAAGGCGGCATTGTAAAAGAGCCCGATAATAATGCCTTCTGCCCCGAACAGCCGGAAGCCTGTCATCGCACCGTTGAAGATAAAGAACGCCAGCATTATGCCCATCAAAAAACCGTTAACTGCAAGGACCATCACCGGTACCGTGTAGGGGAGCATATAGGCTAACATGCGGTAGTCGTCCTTCCCGTAGCCGCAGTACTGCCATATAGTGCCTTCTTTTTCATCATCGGTCCTGCCCAGGGCTGAGAAGTCCGCATCCTTGAAAGCCACGATCCTCTGGAGAAGTCTGTTGATGGGCATCAGCAGTTTCTCGAAGGCAATTGAAAAATAAGAGTAGGCCCGGTTAACTGTCCTTAGCTCTATATCCCTGATGAGCAGCGGATGGATGAGCAGGAACAGGGCTGTGCCGGCAGAGGCGCTGAATATCGCCAGCGTATTGAAGATGAAGATCGCCCACACAGGATCGATGTATTCGGCAGTTATCTCTACCTTGGCCGTTGCGGCAGATGCGGTGGTCGTGATGGCCTCGCTTACGGGAGCAGGTTCTGATACTGCCAGCATGAAGGAGTACAGGGCCAGGCTGAACGCCAGTGCGATCAGCAGCGATGAGGTAAATATCTTTGCAGACCAGCTCAGGTCTTTCCCTGTTGTCCGGAATTTCGTGTCACTTTCAAACATTTGTTGTATATTTATTAGAGCATTTTTTATAATATCCGATACATTGAAATATATAGCAACATTATAATACACATAAAACTATATTAGTCTGGTTATACACGAGGCAGTATTATGAGAATACCTACAGGAATTGAGGGATTTGATGAGCTGGTACAGGGTGGTCTCCTGTCAGAGAGAGTGTATGTGCTGAGCGGTCCTCCCGGTAGCGGGAAAACGACATTCGGCGTTCAGTTCCTTGCAAGCGGGGCAGCAAGGGGTGATGTTGGATTGTATGCCACCCTGCTTGAATGTCCCCAGAACATCATTAACGACATGTCCAATTATTCCCTTAATATCCCTGCACTTATAAAAGGACAAAAACTGCTCTTTGCAGACCTTGGTCCGAGAATGGAGTACGGATATATGGATGAGCTGAATGAGTTCATCACCCCCGATTACAATGTTGGCAGGGCATCCATGGAAAGCGAGGCCCCCTCTCCTTCAATGGTCTTCAAGGAGATCGCCGCATACGTTTCTGAATACGATGTAAAGCGTCTTGTAATTGATTCTGTTTCAGCCATAAGGTTCACGACAAACGATTTCTCCCTGCAGGAGAAAGAGATGAGCAGGTTCATACGAAACCTTAAGAAGCTCGGCTGCACCACGGTCCTCCTGTCTGAGATGACGGATCCAACTGCGTATTCCACCGAGCAGTTTGCAGCCCATGGTGTAATTTTCATGCACAATTTCCTCTATGACAAGACCATGACGCGTGCAATCCAGCTCATCAAGGTGCGTGGTACAAAGCACGATTGCAATATGCGTGCGGTCAGTTTCTCTGAACGCGGGCTCAAGGTCGAAGGCTATCTGGAATAATGGTTGTTATCAATGTTCGGACTATTCAAACGAGATAAAGCAGGCAAGCAGATCTCTCAGGAAGAAAGGGACCATCTTGCAGAAGTTTCCTACAGGCTCGGGTATGAGGTCGGTTACCACAGGCACTCGGAAATAGGATGGGTGCAGGAACAGCTTAACAAACTCTATGGATTTGCCGAGGAATATGGTCTGAGAAGCTTTGCCCGTGAGAACTATACACGCGGGAAGGAAGAAGGTTCCAAAGCTAAAGACAGGGATATGAAATCAGGCCTTTACAGGGGAATGGGCAAAGAGAATAAGGTTGAACCGGACAGGCAATCAGGCTTAACTGTGGAGCGACCGGCCCATGTGCCATCCTTTTCAAAGGGAGATTCCGGTTTTACAGTACAGCGAACAGCCCTGGAAAGCTCCTCTGCCGCAATACAGCAGCCAACTCTGACCGACCTGCCTGACAATGTACAGATGCCAAATGCAGTTAAAAGACCCCCGGTCCTGGAGGGTTCCACCCATCTGCTTCCCAGAAAAAAGTAGTTCACTGGCTTAAGCCAAAGGCGCAGAATCGTTGTTTTTCATCAAGGTTTGCAAGTATGAACCTGTCATCCATACTATAGGCTATTTCCTTTGAGCCGGAGAGCTTTAGAAGGTATCTTCCACCGGGCTTTGCACTCTCAACACCTTCCCCTTCCCGGCTTATGTCCATCACCTTCACAGGTGAGGATTGCAGGCCAGTGAAAAGATGCAGCATGTCTCCCTCCTTGAATTCTTTCGCTAACTTTGAAAGTGCGCACTCAAGGGTAAAGTCGGTTGCTACCATCTCCCCTGCGGATATAATAAAACCTCTCTCGATATCCCTGGACTGCACACTCTTTAATGCAAGGCCGACCCTTGCACCTGCTGGAGCACTTTTAACGTCTACGTCATGCATCTGGATGGATCGTATCTCAAGGTCCTTTTTCACGGGATAGGCAGTCATCTTATCCTTTGCATTGATAGTTCCCTGCATGACCACGCCAAGCACAACGCATCCAATGCCTGTGACATTGAAGGACTGGTCTATGACCACACGGGCAGGCAGTCCATCCTGCTTCCTCTGTTCCGCCTCAACCTTTTCATCGAGGGCTAATATCATCTCCTTCAATTCTTCCATGCCTTCGAAGGTGGTTGTGGAAACAGTGTGGTATTCCCAGTTCTCAAGGGATGTTCCCTTTGTTATCTTCCGGAGCTTTTCTTTTAGTTCCTCAAGGGCGAGAGGGTAGGAAAGGTCTGATTTTGTAAGGAGGACTATTCCATGCCGGTATCCCAGCAGGTCCAGGCCAATAATGCATTCTGCGGCCATGGGGTCAAGTCCTTCCGGAGGCACGCATAGGATAGCGATGTCAGAAAGGTTCAGCGCGGTGAGAAGTGCTTTCAGGGATGCGGGATACCCGGTAGCATCGATGGTTGTAAGCACTCTTTCGTTCTTGGCAAAATCGTACATGGTGACGTCCGAAACACTGCTCTTCCTGCCAAGTTTTCCTGCAAGCGTTGTCTTTCCGCTTTTTTCACTTCCTATTATGGTAATCTTCGTCATGTGAGCACCTTGAGTATGGTCTTACGAATAAGTCTTTTTAGATATATTTCTTTTTCATGACCACAACTGGCCTTCGATGATTATACTCTTTGTTTTATCGGTGGTGCTTTTGTTTATCTTGCTGATGCGGACCAGGTACTCATCCTCTATCCTTTCAGGAGGACCGAAGACAACATCTATGCCAAGCCTTTCAAGATATGACCTGAACCTTTCTATCGTACCCCTGTCCCTGACCCTTATACGGACATCGTCCGAGATAAGCTCATCCATTTGCACTTCCCGGATGGACCTGATCATGGGCCTGAGAATGCTTTCCCCGAGCCTGAGGCATCTTTCCCTGAGTTCTTCCTCGTTCTCATTCCATTCGACAGACTGGAAGCCTTCCCTTACTATCCTTGGGAACATATAGTCCCTGCCACTGTCGTTGTAGAACCTGAATGCATGGCGAAGGTCAGCACAATTGCTTTCAGAGCATGTGTATTTAATTGGTTGCAATACCATCTCGGGATCCTTGATGACCACGCCTTCATGTTCCTTTTTACCAAGTTCCTTAATGATTCTGGTGATCTCGTAGGGTGCTTCTTCAATCCCGAATTCGCCAAACAGTTCCACCTGGCGGAAGCCATAGTCATCTGCAAGCTCTCTCCTTTCCATGACAGGTAGGGGCGCTCCGTCGGATTTGCACCTGATATCAAAAACAAAGAGGTCCAGTGATTCCAGTCCGTAGATGTCCTTTGGCACATAAGGATTATCCGGGCCTGCCATCTCCCCGTAGACCACAAGTTCAGGATGCTCTCTGAAAAAATCATGATTGAGCAGGTGTTGTACGCGTTCGGTGGAATAGGGACAGACATGGCCGCTGCGTGTCAGGGCGATGAGCTTTCCCCTGTATTCCGTGACACGCACATTGTAACCGTTCATTTTCTCTTCCACAAGCACAGATCCGATTCCCTGGAAATTCCTCTCGATGGCCGGGAAAAGTGTCATTGCCCTTTTTATCTTGGGAAACCCTCTTATGATCTCAAAGGTACCACCTCTTTTTAGAAGAACACTGCCCTCCACTACCCCGGAAATGTGACTGTCAAACCTGAAAATATCCTCATATTCGTCCCAGTTACGGACGATCGCTTTTTTTTCAAGGAGCTCAAAAAACCTGGAAGGCGACAGTCCAAGGAATTCCGCCGCCTTCTCTACATCTATTCCTGTTTCACCGTTCATGGTTTTCTTGCGCCCTCACTGGGCAAGGCCGTTGACGATGCTCCTTCTGGTGACAAGTCCTACCATCTGCTCCTCCAGGTTGATCACCGGTACTCCACCGATGTTTTCCTGAAGCATCAGTTTGGCGACATCACTTGTAGGGGTGTTGGTATAGACCGTCTTGACGCCTATCTTCATGATATCTTCGACGATAAGGTTCTTGATACGTGAATCCTGCTTGCTGCCCTCTACAATATCACGGAAGGAGCGCATAGCCGTTGCAATGTCCTTCTCAGTGACTATGCCTACCAGCTTGTCTCCTTCGACCACAGGCGCTCTTCCGATATTCTTGTCAAGCATCAGGCGCCTTACGTGGCTTACACGGTCCGCGGGGCTGACAACGACGGGGTTCTTCTGCATGATCTCGGCTACATAGCCATTGAGATTATTGTTTTTCAAAAGTTCTGCAGGTGTGATCCATCCAAGAACCTTCTCATTCTCAAAGACGACTATAACACCTTCATTCTTCGCCATGAGGGTAACAGCATCTGTAAGTTTGGTATCGGGAAGTACCTTCACGTAATTGTCTGATACTGCTGTTGCTACATGAAGGGAAGAAGCTGGTTTGCTCCCCTTCTTGCGGGTCCCAAGCTCCCTGGTAATGTTTCTCATTGTAAGGATTCCCAGGAATTTATCATCATGAGTGACAAGAAGCCTTCTTGTTCCCTTTTTTTCCATCACGTCCAGTGCATGGGAAAGTGTGTCTGCCTTATCGATGCATACAGGTTCTGTCATTACTTCTCTAACTTCCATAGTTTACCCTCCGTGTTTATTCATATTCGATAAACGCATTCTTTATTCTGTTCAGTCTGCGGCTTTCAGTATATCTTTTCTGCTGACCACGCCCACTATTCCGTCCGCATTGACGACCGGCAGGCTGATAACATGTTCCTTGATCATGACCTTTGCAGCATGCACTACAAGGTCATCGATGTCAACACTTGACGGCAGTTCTGACATGATGTCCTCAGCAACGAGCGGTACTTCCTTGACATATCTGAAGTTCTTCTGTCCCGCAGGACTTGACCTGCGCGTCATTTTAATGCTCTTGGATGGCAGTTTTCCTTCATTGTCGACCATAATACTGAGAGCTACATTGCTTGTCGTGATAATACCTACAGCCTCGTCGGAATCGTCGGTGACGATCACCCGGTTCACCCCGTACTTCTCCATTTCCTGGATCACATGGTTTATTGTATGGTGCCTGTGCACGAATACCATATCATCTCCCATCACCTCTGAAACCTTTGTTCCGATCTCCTGTTGAGATATATATTTCATGATGTCTGTCCCTGTGATTATTCCGACGACATTGTCCTTTACAACTGCAAGTGAGTTGATCCCGTTTTCCAGCAGCAGATTGCTTGCCTGTCTGATCGAGGCTTCAGGATATATCGATATCGGAGCATCATTCATCACCATGTTCACCGGGATCTTGTCGATAGGTCTTCTGCGCCACATGGGCTCGGCCTGTGCAAGTCTTCTGCTCAGATCGGTCTTTGTAACTATGCCGATCATTTTATCATCCCTGGTGACCACAAGCGTGCTTATCCTGTGTTTCAGCATTAGTCTCCTTGCATGTGCCACGTTTTCTTCCGGTTCTATGGTATAGACCGGTGAACTCATAATGTCTCCAACATCCATGTTGTTCCTCCATTTATAAAATTCCTTATCTTCCAGAATAATTCGTTTTGCTCATGTGCCGATATATGGGCCTGTCCCCAGGGATCCCGAAAACCAGTCCGGGAAACCCTTCTCAGTACATATCCAACAGGTCCGCTCGCTTTCGTTTACAACTTGGGTTCCTCCTTCTTTATCTGTCATGGTCCTGGTAGCAACAGGAACAGATGCCTTTTTTTCCGGGCAGGCCACTGCATCATGCACTCCGGGGTGTATACCAGTATTTACCACTGCATGGACATCGTCTATGAAATGCTTTCCTTCTATCAGACTTTCCTGATCGGGCACACTTCTTTTGTCCTGTGTTTCCAAGTAGCTATCAACTCCTTCCGGATTGCAGGTCTGCTGTGAATTGCCTAGAAAGATCTACTACATACCTTCGATAAGCCGGACCTCTGGTCTGTCTGAAGCCATGTTGCTAAGAAGATGTGTAGCAATGGGACCTTTCAGCACACAGATAAACCACAATGTCCGCCTTTAATGCATGTGCTTTTTGTAAACACCGCTATTTTTGTAGAATCTGTAAAAGTGGTTTTGATTGGTTTAGAGACCGATACACTATATATCTCATCATATATCGAGGCAGACATCTGTTTCACCAGCTTTCATGTGTCCTTTGTTTGCAACCGACCAGTAAGAAAGAACTAGTCGTAGTAACCTTCTTCCTCTCTGCAGTCCTCACACATGGGAATTCCGTTGACCTCTGCCAGGTTATCGGTCAGAGCACCACAACGCTGGCATATGCCACGTTCCACACCCGTTTCACTTACAAAGTCTCTCTCACGATTCATTTCTATGAGGTTCACAAGAATGGTGTTCAAACCGGGAGATATTGCCATTATATCCCTGTCGGTTATCATCCCCAGCATTATGTTCCCGTCCATTACGGCAAGCCTGCGGATATCAGACCTGACCATAAGTTCGGCTGCTTCTATTATCCCTGTGGAGGGTCTTATGGAAATGATCGGAGATGACATAATGTCCCTTGCAAGCATCTCACCAGGAAGCATGTTTCTGGCAACTGTCTTGGAAACAATGTCCCTTTCTGTGATGATGCCGACCGTGTCGCCGTCTTCGATGACGATGACACTGTCCGCATTGCGGCCGGCCATCTCCCTGGCAACTTCAAGAACACTTGAACAGGCATCCATGACAAGGATCTCCTTTGTCATTGCCTCTTTGACTGTCATCTCGTTCTGTATCTCTTTTACCGAGACTTCGGTTTCCAGATCCCTCTGAGTATTCAAGACCATACACGTCCTCTAATGTTTGAATCAGGAGCAGGTCACTAATAGTCCACAATTTAAATGTTGCCTTAATGGTATTTATAGATGATTGTACACTCTATCTGATTTTGGTGAGCTTTAACTGAACACAAGTAAAATTGATTTGGTCGGTAAGTGATAAAACAAAAAAG
>JAFGCK010000059.1 GCA_016932675.1 Methanosarcinaceae archaeon
GCCCCGTAGGGCCTGGATTCATGTCTCAGAATCCATCTCCGGGCTCTTGCTCTCACAACCCGTACCCGTCGTCGGCTAGTAGGTACATTACACCCACTACTACCTGATAGGCCGCAGATCCATCCTAAGGCGCCGGAGCTTTTAACCACAGAACATTCCAGTGTCTATGGTTCATCCGGAATTATCCCCAGTTTCCCGGGGTTATGCCGGACCTTAGGGCAGGTTATCCACGTGTTACTGAGCAGTACGCCATGTTCACGAGGAACATTTGACTCGCATGGCTTAATCGAACACCGATAGCAGTAACCTCTGGCAGGATCAACCAGAATTGTTGATCACACACAAATTTTTGGAAGTCATTGTAAGGAATCGATCGGAGAATTCTGTTTGAGAGAATTTCCTATGCACATTTTGGTTAATTCCTTTATGGTATTGTATAAGAACACTACCGGTCAGAATTAACCGAACTGCCAATCCAATGTCAGACAGGAAATAACTCCTGCCTCCACTTTAATAAGGCGGTGATTGTCATTGTCCCGCGCATTGCGCGAGGACTCCTTCAAGGTAATGATCGTATATATACCTTCCGGCCAGACTGGCCGAAGGCCCGATCAGACCCTTTTAGAGGTCAGTTCCACGCACGATCGCGCGGAGGCTCCCCAAGGCTGCGATCGCATATATACCTTTGTATCCCGGAGGATCAAGGCGATGAGCAGCAACTTTTGGGGGACATCTGAATTGAAGTATCAAAAACTTCAACCCTGCATCTACCGGAAGCATTGAAAGGTGCATCAGTGCGCCGTTACTCCTGGTGAGAGCACCCCTATGAGCACATCCTAATAGATAAGTTCTGTATGATGCGGCCTTAATTCCACAACTAATACGTAATATTATATAGGTTAGCGGTGATTTTTTATATGATCAATCATAACCGGAACTGATTAACATGAATTCAACTGTAGAACTGAGGGATCGCTTTTTACAGCGATGAACCGCTAATAAACAAACACAAGACTATTTTTGACACAACACTGCGTGACGGTGAACAAACACCCGGCGTATCTTTTACGAACGAGCAAAAACTCAAAATTGCACGACAGCTGGACAAACTCGGAGTCGATGTCCTGGAAGCCGGTTTTCCGATATCTTCCCCGGGAGAGAAGCAGAATGTAAGAGCTATTGCCAGTGAAGGGCTCAGCCTTGATGTCTGTGGTCTTGCCCGCGTCCTTCCAAAAGACCTGGACGCCTGTATAGATTGTGGAGTGGACATGGTACACACTTTTGTGTCAACATCTGACATCCAGAGAATACACACCATCAAAAAGAGCAGGGAAGAAGTCCTTACAATGGCTATCGATGCTGTGGAACACATCAAGGAACATGGTGTGAGATGCATGTTCTCAGCCATGGATGCGACAAGGACAGATACCGGCTACCTCCTGGAAGTATTCAAAGCCGTTGAAGGCGCAGGTTGTGACATAATCAACGTACCTGACACCGTAGGTGTAATGTCACCCTCAAGGATGTACAACCTCATCAGCAACATACATAATGAAGTGAGCATCCCCATTGACGTACACTGCCACAATGACTTCGGAATTGCAGTGGCTAACAGTCTCATGGCCATCGAGGCGGGTGCCAGCCAGGTACAATGTACCATAAACGGAATAGGTGAACGCGCAGGTAATGCAAACCTTGCAGAAGTTGTAATGTGCCTCCATTCCATATACGGTGCAAAGACGAACATAAAGACAGAATACCTGCTTGAAACCTCAAAGATGGTTGAGAACTACAGCGGCATACACATCCCGCCCAATACGCCGATAGTAGGTGACAACGCATTTGCACACGAGTCGGGCATCCATACACATGGTGTCCTTGAGAAGACAGATACGTTCGAACCCGGCATCATGACCCCTGAAATGGTCGGTCATAAACGTCGTATCGTGATTGGGAAACATGCAGGCAAGCACGCTGTCAAGAAATCACTTGATGATATGGGAATTGAGACAACCGACGAGCAGCTCGATGAGATCCTTTCCAGGATAAAGGATATCGCCAACAAGGGCAAACGCATTTGTGATGCGGACCTTCATGCTGTTGCATCGGCGGTCCTTGGAAGGAACCTTGGCCATGAGACCATCATACTCAAGGAATTCTCCGTGATGACAGGTAACCTTACAACACCAACAGCTGTCGTCAGGGCAAGGATCGGTGACGAAGAAGCCGTTGCCTCCAACTTCGGAGTAGGCCCCATAGACGCCGCCCTGAAAGCTGTGGAGGAGATGATCGGCGGATACACAAAGGTGAAAGTTCGTGATTTCAGCCTTGAGGCAATAACCGGTGGAAGCGATGCACTTGCAGAAGTGACTGTATCCGTAGAGGATGAGGAAGGCCGCGTTGTCAGTGCCCAATCTGCCAGTGCGGATATTGCCACGGCATCCGTGGACGCGCTGATCACTGCCATCAACATACTCCTGGAAAAGAAGAAGCTCTGGAGCATGCAGTAAATATCCGGGATCCCGGGACCATGTTCCACGGTTCTTCCTTTTTTATTTTGGTTCTTTTCGAAATACTTTTCTTTCAACCAGAGAATAGGTTCATATTACAGAATAATGCATTAACTGATCGCACATGACCTACGAAGTAATAGATTCCCATTGCCATCTCGATTTCCCGAAATTCAACAGAGATCGTGACGATACGATCAAAAGGGCCAGAGCCTGCGGCGTGGTCGGGATGATAAACTCAGGCATAGACTACAGAACGAACAACAATTCCCTTGAACTTGCCGCAAAGTACGATTTCATCCATGCAACCCTCGGACTCAGCCCCCAGATGGTACCGGAAGCGCCTGATGACAAGATAAAGCAGATACTATCCCAGATGGAACGCAACATAGACAGGGCCGCCGGGATAGGCGAAGCAGGACTTGATTTCTATTATTGTAAGACCGAAGCCGGTCGAAAACGGCAGGAAGAAGTGTTCAGGCAGGTCATCGGTATTGCTGAAAGGTACAACAAGACCCTGGTGATACACGGCAGGGATGGCGAAGAGCTCGCACATAAGATGAGCGGGGATCTGGGCAGGGTGGTCTTCCATTGCTATGGCGGTTCACTTGAGACCATGCAAAACATTGTCGATGCGGGACACTACGTATCAGTGCCGACCCTGGTATGCTTCTCAGAGCACCATAGGACGATAGCAAAGAACCTGCCACTTGAGAACATGCTCATAGAGACGGACAGCCCATACCTCTCACCAAGGAAAGGACGTAACGAGCCGGCGTTCGTACGTGATTCTGTACCGGTGATAGCACAGCTCAAGGATATAGACGAATCCCAGGTAGCAATGGCGACAATGCAAAATACCCGCAGGGCATTTGGTCTCTGAACCCATTCTATTTTACAGGGAGGATAAACATGCATGTCAGTCATTTCAACACCGGCCTCTACGATGCCAACTCATACCTTATCAACGGCAGGGTCCTCGTGGATACGGGAATGAACACAAGGGGACTGGTTGCTGAGATCGGGAAGAACATAGACATAAAGGACCTTGAACTGATCATACTTACCCACTGTCACTATGACCACACAGCATCCGCAGAGGAGATAGCACGACTGAGCAGTGCAAAGATTGCAATACATAAGGATGACGCTCCTTTTTTGAAAAATGACAGGATAAGCGCCGCCGCACTGTTCGGGTACAAGGCGCCATCCATTGAACCTGATATACTGCTTGAGGATGGAGACAGGTTACCCATAGGCAACGATGAGGAACTGCTGGTCATCCACACACCCGGACACACCCCCGGCGGTATCTGCCTGTATGAAGAGAATTCGAAGAGCCTCTTTTCAGGAGATACGGTATTTCCAAATGGAAGCATAGGGAGGACTGATTTTGAAGGCGGGAACCGTTCACAACTGACAGAATCCATCAACAGGCTTGTGAAGCTTGATGTCAGAACACTGTACCCGGGCCATGGCGAAGTGACCTCTGAAGATGTCAACTCACAGCTGGGATCTTCCCTTCGCATGTCCAAAAGCATATTCTAAGGACACATCATGAAACTAAATAAGAGGAACAGAAACAAGGGCCGCCCGGAATTCCTTCCAATGAGCCTTGAAGAAACCAGGGCCAGAGGATGGGACGGACTCGATGTTATTATTATCACCGGGGATGGCTACGTTGACCACCCCGGTTTTGGAACAAGCATCATAGGCAGGGTGCTTGAGGATGCAGGCTACAGGGTAGGGGTGATCGCACAGCCGAAATGGGATGATGCAGAGGATTTCAAAAAACTTGGCAAACCGCGGCTTTTCTTTGCCATCGGTGCAGGAAATACGGACTCCATGGTCAGCAATTACACTCCTTCAAAGAGATTGCGCCATGATGATGCATACTCCCCGGGAAACAAAGCAGGCCTTCGGCCAAACAGGGCAACCATAGTCTATTCCAACCGACTGAAGGAGGCATTCCCGGACGTTCCGCAGGTAATTGGTGGAATTGAAGCTTCACTGCGCCGCTTTGCACAGTATGACTACTGGTCCGACAGGGTTCGCCAGTCCATGCTTGCAGATGCTCCTGCAGACATCCTTGTTTACGGCATGGGAGAGCTCCAGATCCTGGAAATAGCAGACAGACTTAACAAAGGACTGCATGTATCGGATATCACCGACATCGACGGGACCGCCTGGAAGATGGATATCAGGACATGGAAGGAGAAGCGTGAGGAACTGCTCAAGGAACGCATAGAGATAGCCCCGTTTACCGATATCTCTAAGAACCGGGAACTCTACGCAGAGACCTTCAGGACAGTTTACCAGGAACAGGACCACATACAAGGCCATGGAATCATACAGGTCCATCCAAAGACAGTGATAATCCAGAACAAGCCCATGCGCCCCCTGACAACTGAGGAGCTGGACCACGTATACGAGCTTCCCTTCACCCGCGAGTCACATCCATCATACAAAGAGCCCATTCCTGCCCTGGACATGGTGAAGTTCTCCATCAATACTCACAGGGGCTGCTTTGGAGCATGCTCTTTCTGTGCCATTGCCCTGCATCAGGGAAGGATGATACGCAGCCGCAGTATCGGATCCATACTGAGGGAAGCTGAAGGTTTCAGGGACATTAAAGGTTTCAGGGGCACCATCAACGGTCTCGGGGGACCTTCTGCAAACATGTACGGAATGGAATGCAGGAACTGGGAGGAAAAAGGAGTGTGCAGGGATAAGTTATGCATCTACCCTAATGCCTGCCCTTCACTTGATACCAGCCACAAGAAGCTCATCGAACTCATGAGAAGGCTCAGGGAGCTGCCCGGTATCAGAAAGGTCTTTGTTGGTTACGGAGTACGCTATGACCTTGCACTGCTTGATGAAGAGTACATTGAGGAGCTATGTGCCTATCACATCAGCGGGCAGCTGAAGGTTGCACCCGAGCACTATTGTGACAA
>JAFGCK010000060.1 GCA_016932675.1 Methanosarcinaceae archaeon
AATTATAGACCATGGATACTTCTGCAGATAAACGCCCGGAAAAGAACGGACATATGAAAATTCCAAATCTTGCCAATATTGTATTCTTTCTCATCGTATGCGTTTTCGGGATAATGATTGTATCACCATTTGTATTAACTGACACGATGGATACGATCATCCTGAGCTCTGTCCTGATAGCAGTGACCTTTGCAACCATAATATATGCAAGTTCCCGCATCGACAGGATGCACCTGGAACTGGAAAATAAGATGAGAGAACTCAGATATGAAAAAGCAGAAGTTGGTGGCCTGGTCGAGCAGAACTCAAAGATAGAGAACACTCTTACTTCACTCATCTCACTTTTCATTGCACCGAAGGACGCAGACAGGGCCATTGAAGAAGCCCTTCGAAGAACAGGAAAGTTCTGTAATTGTGAATGTAGTTACCTCATATTAATTGGCACGGATGCAAGGTCATTCCATATGGCATGTTACTGGAACAGGGAGAATTCAATGTCCAGAAAGACCATGTTCGAGAAACTGAACATGTCATCTTTTCCATGGCTTGCCGAAAGGATACATGAAGGTCAGATAGTATCTATATCAGAACTTGAATCCCTGCCAGGCCCTGCATCAAGGGAAAAGGACATTATGAAGGCAATAGGGGTCGATTCACTCATAATTGTCCCGATAGACGTCGATGAGAAGATTGTAGGGTTCATAGGTATTGAGAACCACAATATTCCAGGAAAGTACTGCAATGAATGGGAGCAGACACTGAAGATCCTTTCAGAGCTCGTTGGAATGACAGTTCAGCACAAGTTCTTCCTGAACGACCTTAGCCTTTTCAAGAACCTGATAGATAAGTCTAACGACCTTATATTTGTGATCGATTCCGTAAAGAGCACTATTATCGATGTTAATGATACAGCCTGCCGTGAACTTGGGTATACACGGGACGAATTCCTGAAGATGTCTGGAGACCAAATCGAAAAAATATTTGGAAATCCCTTCTGGGAAAAAGACATACAGGAAGTCTGCGGGAACAGGTACCTTGATATTGACAAAACGATCATCGCAAAAGAAGGCACATCCATCCCTGTTGAGATCAATGTTACTTTTTCGGACTATGAGAATACCTGCTATGCACTGGCCATCGTGCGTGATGTCACTAAACGCAGGGAAGTAGAGGAGATCCTTAAAAAGACACAGGAGAGAGTAGAGCTTGCACTGAAAGGGGCCGACCTTGGCATGTGGGACTGGAACCTCAGGACAAATGAGCTCATATATAACGAAAGATGGGCAGAGATGCTGGGCTATGACACACGAGAGATAAAACCGGATATCGAAGCATGGATGAGTCTTATACATTCCGATGACCTGCCATCTGTAAAGGATGATATCGACCTTCACCTGGAAGATAAGACACCTTTCTTCGAGTCCGAGTTCAGGATGCAGAACAAGAACAAGAGCTGGCAGTGGATACTTACCCGTGGTAAGGTGGTCGAATGGACGCAAGTCAAAGAACCTTTCAGACTTGCAGGCACGACCATGGACACCAGTGAAAGAAAGAAGTTTGAGGATGAACTGCGCCATTCCAATGAACTCAAGGACCTCTTCACAGACATCATGCGGCATGACCTTTTGAATCCTGCCGGTAACATCAAAGGATTCACAGACCTTCTTCTGGAGCTTGAGGACAATGAGAAGCACAGAAAACTGGTTGACAGTATCAAGCGCAATAACGACAAGCTTATAGAAATGATCGAGATAGCTGCCAAGTTCGCCAAGCTTGAGTCAGTTGAGGAAATACAGCTTGAAAGGATGGACATCGGTGCAATACTCAGGAATGTGGTCGAACAGTTCCAGCACAAACTTGAGGACAGGCAGATGACACTTGAACTTAAGGCCAGGGGAAGCTACTATTCAATGCTCAATCCGATCATTGAGGAGATCTTCGCCAATTTTATTTCCAATGCTATCAAATACAGTCCGGAAGGCTCACCAATAATTGTGGATGTGGTTGACACCAATTACTACTGGAAGGTAGAAGTGACCGATTTCGGCGAAGGAATACCTGGTGATGACAAAAGGCTTGTATTCGACCGTTTCAAACGCGTCAACAAAAGAGGTGTCAAAGGAACCGGGCTGGGGCTTGCCATCGTGAAAAGGATAGCCGAGATCGTCGAGGGAGAGGTAGGTGTAGAGGACAATCCTGAAGGTAAGGGAAGCAGGTTCTGGATCAAATTAAAGAAATGCCATGATCCTGCAGACCATGCAGCACCTGAGAGAATTTTACCGGCAGACTGCCTGCCTCCTGCACCATTGGATAGGATGCATCCTATCAGACAATAGTCTTTAAAGCAGGTGGCCTGAACCCTGGCATGTTTACAGGATCTTTTCAGAACCTTTCTTCCATAGCATTTTTTATCTTATTCCAAAGGAAAAGTTTATGTAAGAAACGGACGTCTATAGGGTGCTTTCAAGCAAACCCGCTTTCGTTGTGCCGGGGTAGGGTAGCGGTTATCCTGTAGCCCTGTGGAGGCTACGATCCGAGTTCGATTCTCGGTCCCGGCCCCATCCTATTCTTTCGGGCGGTTTGAACGACCGGTCCGATCTTATCGAATCCCAACCTGATCTATTTGTATCAGCATCAGATCGCATGCCAGAAGGAAATAAAAAAAGACTGGCTGACCAGCCTTACTAAGAGGAGTTCAGAAAGAGAACTCCCACCCCCTCATTCACAAGGGGTGGTACGACCTTGCAAATGAAACATACATATTGATAGACAAAAAACTTCGTCCGTATTATCAGTATATTTTCTTACTATTTAACTGTATATACAATAAATATATAACTGTTTAAAATTATGCAAATGTTTCCCGGATCACTGGAACTCATGGATCTTCAGCTGTCTTCGGTTACACATCCTCTCACCCGGAATATCGATCGGATAAGCTCCGGTAAGACATCCAAGACAGAGATCATTCCTGTCAAGACCTATAGACTCCACAAGACCGTCGATGCTCAGATATCCAAGGGAATCTGCATTGATGACAGCCTCAACACCCTCAATGGTCTTATGGGCTGCAATAAGCTCATCCCTGGAAGCCATATCTATGCCCAGGTAGCAAGGAGCAATTATAGGGGGACTGCCTATGCGGGCATGAACCTCTCTGGCACCTGCATTCTTGATCATATCTATTATACGCCTTGAGGTCGTACCCCTTACGATACTGTCATCGATGAGGATTATACTCTTATCCTTGATGTTCTCGGCAATTGTGTTCATTTTAAGACGGACCGCTGTCTCCCGCATGGCCTGTCCGGGCAAAATGAAAGTACGCCCTATATAGCGGTTCTTCATCAGACTTTCTTTATAATCGATATTGGACTCACGTGCATAGCCGATCGCAGAAGTGATCCCGGAGTCAGGCACAGGGGAAACCATGTCTGCATCCACAGGATGCTCCTTTGAAAGCCTTTCACCTATACGCTCCCTCACCTTATAGACAAGCTTGCCATCTATAATAGAGTCGGGACGTGCAAAATAGACATATTCGAATACACAGTGTGCAGAGTTCAGTTCATGGAATAGCTGGTGCGACTCGATCTCACCGTCGCGGAAGATAACCACTTCGCCGGGTTTTACATCCCTGAGCAGTTTCCCGTTCAGGGTATCGATAGCCACGCTTTCAGAAGCCACCACATATCCTGAATCGATGGTGCCTATACACAGAGGCTTAAAGCCAAACGGGTCCCTGACAGCCATAAGCATATCATCGATAAGTATAGCTAGCGAATATGATCCGTTAAGATGCTTCATAACATGATGTATCGCTTCAACAGGATCATATTTTAAAAGTTCTTTTACAAGAAGATGAGCTATTACCTCAGTATCCGAGCTTGCAACAAAAAGGTGACCTTCAGATTCCAGTTTTTTGCGAAGGTCAGGGCCATTGACAAGATTGCCGTTATGGGCCAGTGCAACATTACCACTCTTGTATTTAACGATGAAGGGCTGGCAGTTCTCGATCCCGGAATCACCGGTAGTGGAATATCGTACGTGACCCACCCCGACCCTGCCTTTGAGTTCGATAAGATCGTTCTTTTTGTATACCTCAGGCACAAGTCCCATGCCTTTGATACTATGGAGCCCCCTGCCATCATGAACGGTTATACCCGAGGATTCCTGCCCACGATGCTGCAATGCATACAGGGCATAGTACATCTGTAGTGCAGCAGGTACCGGATGTGCTTCATCACCATGTTTCACCACACCCACAACACCACATTCTTCTCGCATTTTCATCCCGGGTGTGTAAAAAAGAAGAGATAATCAGTATTTGCACTTTTCCTGCCACTGGTAACTTCTCATCCGAGGTGTCTTCCCGAAACCACAGGAAGTACACTGCTTGGTATGAATGTTAAGTGAGACACTACCGCAGCGCCTGCATTTGACATGCGTGCGCTTTTGCCTTTTACCCATTGAGGGAGTACCTTTTGACATTTATTATCACCTTTTGAATTGAATCGATAAGTATCAGTATACAGGTTGGAATGACACCTGATATGGCTATTAGTTCTTATAAGTTGCGTTCGTCTCAGGGTGAAACATAGACTATGTTATCGCCTCTGATAACAACACTGCCCAGCTTTCTCACTATATCTCCTTCTTTCAGTTCTTCCGCTTCGTCAAGCACAAGGTTCATGTGAACATCGTAACCCTGAAGTTTACCTCTGAATTCCCTTGCACCTTTCAATCTCACGATCACTGGAGTGTTCAAAGCATTGTTCAATATATCAAGAGGTCTGTTTCCCATATTAATTGCCTCAGTAAATAAATCTGAATAACTGTGATTCCACGTATCTTATCTGTCTGCGTACATATACGTCTTGTGATGCTCCAATGTTGCGGATACAATATATAAAACTATCGTAAAGGGCATCTTTAAGGAACGGACAGAACATACGTTCCATTTCAGTACGACCAATTACTATTTAAGTGACAGGCCTTTAAGCCTGCATTATTATAAGACCAAGTACGCACTAAGATGATAGAGGATCCATATGACAAAAGCAACCGTTGTGATGACAATAGCAGGATCTGATTCCGGTGGAGGCGCCGGCGTTGAAGCCGACATCAAGACGATCTCCGCCCTTGGAATGCACTGTGCATGCGCCATTACCTCAGTTACGTCACAGAATACACAGGGAGTCATTAATGCCTTTGATCTTCCTGAAGAGGTCATCAGGGACCAGATCGATGCCGTGTGCACCGATATGCACATCGAATGGGCAAAATCGGGTATGTTATCCTCTCCGGAGATCACATCCACAGTCGCGGAAATGATAAGTAAGTACGACATAAAGCTGGTCGTCGATCCTGTAATGGCTGCAGAGGCCGGTGGTGATCTGCTAAAAAAAGAGGCCATATCCACACTGAAAGAGAAACTTCTTCCGGAAAGTTATGTCGTGACACCTAACATCAATGAAGCTGCGGTACTGTCTGGCATGAAAATAAAAAACGTCGAAGATGCAGGAAAGGCTGCCAGGGCGATCTGTGAAACAGGTGTAAAAGCAGTCATTGTCACCGGAGGTCATCTCGACGCATCGGATGTCATTTATGAATGTGAGACCGGAGAACTCACCGTGATCCACGGGGACTTCGTCAAAGGCGGGACCCACGGCTCGGGATGCACATATTCGTCTGCACTCACATCTTTTCTTGCACGGGGAATGAGCCTGCCTGAAGCCGCCGGAAATGCGAAGCATTTCGTGGTCAGGGCGATCCTTGGAAGCCAGGAGGTCGGAAAAGGAGTGGGGCCGGTGAACCCGCTCTCAGGAGTATTATCAGATGCCCGCAGGTATGCGGTCCTGGAAGATCTCAAAAATGCCGTGGAGATGATCGGCTCCTCTGAGAGCTTTGGAAAGCTTATCCCGGAAGTTGGAACAAACATTGCGATGGCCTTACCTGATGCTGTAAGCACAGGTGATGTTGCTGCTGTTGAAGGCAGGATCGTCAGACTGAAAGGGTCGCCCCGGGTTGTGGGAAATATTGATTTTGGAGCAAGCACCCATGTTGCACACATCGTCCTTACCGCAATGAAGTACAATCCACTTATCAGGGCAGCTGTGAATGTGAAATATTCAGAGGATATTGTAGGCATATGCAGGGAAATGAACCTGGGCATATCATCCTTTGACAGGGCTGAAGAGCCTGAGAAGGCCCACACAATGGACTGGGGCACCTCCTTTGCGATCGGACAGCACGGAAGCGTGCCGGATATCATATATGACAGAGGCGGACCTGGCAAGGAGCCCATGATAAGGATACTTGGCAAGAATGCAAGAGAGGTTGTCGGCATTGCCATTGCCATCTCTGAGAGATACAGTATTTAGATACAGGACGAACACTAAGAACGCATACTAATAATACTTACGGACATTTAAGTACAGGACAATCTGTTACACTAAAGAGTGAAAAATAATGGAAAACAGCACATTCAAAAGCCTCAACCTTTCCAGGGAGACATTAAGAGGCATCAGGGAGATGGGCTATCTGGAACCGACCGAGGTGCAGAGCCAGGCCATTCCGCTGATAATGGAAGGCAGGGACGTGATCGTCCAGGCGAAGACCGGCACAGGAAAGACAGCTGCATTCGGGGTCCCGCTTGCCGAACTCGTAGACCACGATACCAGGCTCACGCAGGCTATGGTGCTCTGTCCCACAAGAGAGCTGGCTAACCAGGTCGCAGATGAACTATCAGGCATCTCTAAGTACAGGAAAGGATTGAGCATAACTGCCGTCTATGGGGGGCGCTCCATGGGGCAACAGACACAGGACCTTGAAAGTGGTGCCCAGATAGTTGTCGGCACTCCCGGAAGGATCATCGACCACATCGAACGCAAGCACATAAAAATGGACAACGTTGAGATCCTGGTCCTTGATGAGGCTGATGAGATGCTCAGGATGGGCTTCAGGGATTCCATTGAGAAGATACTTGCCCACTCTCCCCGTGAAAGGCAGACCATCCTGCTCTGCGCAACAATGCCAAAACCCATACTCCGCATCACCGGTGAATACATGCAGAACCCGGAGCACATAAAGGTCACCGGAAAAGAGATGACAGTGCCTGAAGTAACTCAATACTACCTTGAGATGAAGGAAAGCATGAAGGTAGAAGCACTGCACCGCCTGATAGAAGTTGAGAACATAAGACAGGCCCTTGTTTTTTGCAATACGATAAAACAGGTTGACAGATTGTACATTAAACTCAGATCACGCGGCCATGATGTGGAAACACTGCACGGGGATATAAAACAGAAGCATCGCGAGAAGTCCATTGATAAACTGCGGGATGAGGACATTAACATCATCATTGCAACAGATGTTGCAGCCAGGGGACTTGATATCGATAATATCGAAGCGGTTGTGAACTATGACCTGCCTCTTGAGATCGAGACCTATGTCCACAGGATAGGCAGGACCGCCAGGGCAGGAAGACCCGGAACTGCCTATTCCTTCGTGACTAAGGAAGAGATCGGGAAATTAACGGCCATACAACGATACACCAAGACAAAGATCGTTCCCCGGGACATACCTTCCATCAGGGATGTTGAGAAAGTGAAGCAGGCGCTGGCCGCGGACATTGTCAGAATGGACATCCGGACAGGAAATCTTGATAAATATGATGCATGGGTCGAAAAACTTGCAGGGGAAGGGCACAGTTACAGGGAGATCGCTGCATCCCTTGCTAAAATGGTACTCAAAGAGGGGAATAAAAGACCCTGATGACCAGAAGGAGAAATATTAATGAAGGATTTTGTGATCATAGGGCACAAGGCATTGACTGCAGCCGATTTTTCCCTGAATGACCTCCCCGGTTCAGCCGGGCGTATGGATATACTCTGCAGGTGCATAAACTCTGCATTATTCCTTTCATACGGCATGAGACGGGATATCAATGTACATCTGGTATTGCTGGGAGAACCAGATCCGTCTAAGATCCTGCGTTTCAGCGGGGAGGAACTGCGATACCTCAACCCTGACGAAAGAAGCAGCGGCTCATTGATAAAGAAGGCACTGGAAAAAGATGCCACGGACTTTGAGACACGTTCGACACCGGGGGTCTGGATACGTCGCGGTGGCCTGGAAGAACTCATGCAGGAGTTCGTTGAGGACAGCAGAAAGATATACTACCTCAGAGAAGATGGCGAGGACATCAGAAATGTGACAGACCTTGCAGCTGATGCTGTGTTCGTACTTGGAGATCACATGGGTGTTACAGAGGAAGAAGAGGGAATAGTAAACAAAGGAAGCTCGGGAACATTATCCATCGGACCCCTGTCACTTCATTCAGACCACTGTATAACGATCATACTGAACGAGCTGGACAGGTTTGAGCAATCCAAAAAGAATTAATCACAGGCCAGCCATTCCGTGGCAAGCATTCATGAGCCAGATAAACAATAAGTGATCAAATGACCATACTTGAAACTGCAAAGAAAATAATTGATGAAGGTCCTATCTGTGACAACTGCATGGGAAGACAGTTTGCGAAATTATCCACAGGCCTTACCAATGTGGAGAGGGGGCGTGCCATAAAACTTGCCCTTGCCATGGAAGGCGATCAGATCTTCAAGGAAAAGGGAGAGGACAGCATCCTGAAAGAACTTGCACCAAGCAGTGTTTTTGCAAGAAAGAGCCTTGGGATCGATGGCGAGGATGAGAAGTGCTGGATCTGCCTGGGTCTGTACGATGACCTTAACATCTGGGCAGAGCGAGCCATAGAAGCTATAGGGGATGCCGAATATTCCACATTCCTCGTGGGAACAAAGGTCAGCGGACTGCTTGCAGAGAACGAGGAGATACTCTGGAGCGAATGCGGGATCATGCATGCCGAACAGTTCAAGACCGAGATGAACAGGGAAGTAGGAAAGCTCATCGCAGAACGTACCGTAAAAGATGTGGATTTTGAAAGACCGGAAGTCCTTTTCATTCTTGATATCGCTAACGAGAAAGTGGAACTCCAGATACGCTCGCTTTACATTCAGGGCAGGTACAGGAAACTCATAAGAGGCATCCCACAGACCAGGTGGCCCTGCAGGATATGTGGCGGAAAGGGATGTGAAAGGTGCAGCTTCACTGGTAAGCAGTATCCGGAATCGGTAGATGAGCTCGTCCGTGAGGAAATCGTGAAGATATGTGCTGCTGATGATACGACATTCCACGGTGCCGGGAGGGAAGATATAGATGCTCTCATGCTTGGTACCGGAAGACCATTCGTTGTCGAGGCACTCAACCCTTCCGTACGTTCCATCGATGTGGCTGAACTTGAGAAGAGGATCAATGCTTTTGCAGGTGGAAAGGTCGAGGTTGAAGATATGAGGATTGTCGGGAAGGAAGTAATAGAGACTTTGAAGACATCCCGGGCGGATAAAGTATATAAGCTAAAAGTTACATTCAATGAGCCAGTTCCCAGGGAAAAGCTTATATCTGCCATCAACAGTCTGGCCGGAGCTGAGATCTCACAGAGAACGCCACAGCGTGTGTCCCACAGAAGGGCTGATCTGGTTCGAAAAAGAAGTGTCCATGATATGCAACTTCTGGAACTGACAGATGAGTATGCGATTATACAGGTACGCTGTGAAGGTGGATTATATGTTAAGGAAATCATGTCAGGCGACGACGGCAGGACCCGGCCAAGCCTCACCGGCATACTTGGGACACAGGCAAAGGTCACAGAGCTTGATGTCATTGAAGTGGACATCTAAGAGCCTGCCAGGTCCGCAGACATGTTCCGGACAATCTTAAACTGACCGGTCATCCACACTAAATATAATTCAATGGATCTTGTTATCAACGGAGGAAAAATCATGCCAACATCACACGGAGAGAAATGCTGTACACGTTATAAACTGAAGAAGACCGTAAGGGAAAGAGGGCTTTCACCGGTAAGCAAAGCCATACAGGAGTTCGATGACGGACAGATGGTGCACATCGACATCGACCCAAGTGTACAGAAGGGAATGCCACACGCAAGGTTCCAGGGAAGGACCGGAAAGGTAATCGGCCAGCGTGGACGTGCCTACCTGCTCCGGATCAGGGATGGCAATGCTACAAAGGAGATCATCTCTCTCCCACAGCACCTGAAATTACAGAAGAATAACTGAGCTGGATATTCCAGGTGTTCACCCGAAATCTTTTATAACGTTAGATATATCTCTGTTGTCTGCAATGAGATAATATCAGGCATTTTTAGACAATGTCAGACGAGAGAACATAATCAATTTTCAAGAGTGTATACCAATGATTGTGAAGGAAATTCTGAGCGAGGAGATGCTGACCCTTCCTGAAGTGAAGGGAGTTCTGCACGATATTATGGAAGAGCATTTAAACAACGGAGAAGAACTGGGATATGAGTTGCGTAAAGCCATAAATCATGCTGACATGTTCTCAAAGTCATCGCCGGAAAAATCCAGGGAACTTGTGAACAAGCTCCTTGAACTTGAAAAAATGAAACCTGAGATCGCCATCAGGATTGCAGATATAATGCCTCAGACCAGGGATGAGCTAAGGTCGCTCTATGCAAAAGAGAGATTCACTTTATCTGACAGGGAACTTGACCAGATGCTTGAAATGGTCGAAGAGGCAATGGATTAGATTTATATTATATACATCCTTTTAAACAACAAGAAGAATTAATCATTGGCAGTGGGTACACCGGAGGGATATTATGACAAGCAGTGGAAAGCCACCTGAAAAAGAAGAATACGCATGGGTCCTTGATTACCTGCCGTATGGAAGTACAGATGACAGGCGGCCATCCTATCAGAAAAAGCCAGTGGTGCAGGCGATAGGTGAAAACAATTTCGTCCTGATGGAACTTGTACCCAAGGAAGGCAAGATCCCGGAGATGCAATCCCGCGTATACATTGGCGAAGGCGACAGGGACGAGATCGACCATGTCAAGCACAGGATCTCATATAATAATCTCAGTCATGGTGCCCAGATAGAACTCCCATTCATTTTGGAGACCAATGTCATTCATCACGAAGAGAGGTTCGTGCAATTCTTCAATGATGCCCATCCCATAACCAACAGGCTTCACATGCTGGAGTTACTGCCCGGTATCGGCAAAAAACTTATGTGGGCTATCATCGATGAAAGGAAGAAAGGTCCGTTCAGCAGCCTTGAGGAAATACACGAGAGGGTTGGAGGAGTTCATTCCCCACAGAAGGTCATATCCAACCGCATAATCGAGGAACTCAAGGATGATAATATAAAATACAGGCTGTTCACTCTTCCTCCCAGGCGTCCGAAACAGTAAAAGGTGTTCTTTTCTTGGTCAGGGACATTCTCAGGAAATATGGTATCCGTGGAGGAGACCATGACCAGCATTTCCTTGTTGATGAACGCATACTCGACCGGATAGTGGAAACGGCAGAGATCCGGCCTGATGAGGTCATACTTGAGATAGGGGCTGGCATAGGCAACCTTACGGAGAGGCTGATGCTGCGCGCAAAAAAAGTGATAGCCATAGAGAGCGATCCGGTTCTTGTTGAAGTTCTGGAGGATCGTTTTGGTGAAAATGAAAATCTGGAGATCATACATGCCAATGTCCTGGATGCAGGTCTGCCTTACTTCGATAAAGTGGTATCGAATCTTCCCTACTCCATCTCTTCAGAGATAACTTTCAAGCTCTTTAAGTACAAATTCAGGCTGGGGATTTTGATGTACCAGCTTGAGTTCGCAGAGCGCATGGTAGCAGGGGCAAATTCTAAGGATTATAGCAGGCTTTCGGTGAATACACACTATTTTGCGGATGCGTCGATCATCATGAAGGTCCCCCGGGAGGCTTTCTCGCCACCGCCGGAAGTAGTTTCTGCAGTTGTCAAAGTAGTGCCCAGACCATCACCGTTCGAAGTGCTTGATGAAAAATACCTCCTTGACTTCGTGACTGCCGTTTTCGGGCAGAGACGCAAGAAAATAAGAAATTCCATCGTAAGGAACAAACAACTGCTTGGCATACCGGACATGAAGGAGTTTATAGATCAACTACCACAGGAAATGCTTGGAAAACGACCCGAGAACCTTGGACCGGAAGATCTCGCGGACCTTGCGAACCTCATGTACAGGCACAAACAGGATATCCAGACATGGTCACGATCAGCTACAGGAATGCGGAAATAAAGCTGGCAGAGAATGTATATGAACCAGACGAAGATTCTTTTTTACTTGCAGATGCTGCACTGGAAGTCTGTACAGATGGTATGAAAGTGCTGGAGATCGGAACGGGGACAGGACTTGTTGCCTCTGTTGTGCAGGCGGACATGGATATCGAACTTACTGCAACTGAGATAAACCCCTATGCAGCGATGTGTGCAAGATCCAATGGTGTAGAAGTCATCAGGACGGACCTGTTCAGTGGCATCAAAAAGGAAAGGCTTTTTGACATCATTATATTCAACCCCCCTTACCTGCCCACATCCGATGAAGAGAAGGTTCCCGGGTGGCTGAACTATGCCTTTGATGGAGGAAAGGATGGTCGTGAGGCCATCGTCCGTTTCCTTGATGAGGTCAGTGATTTCCTCGCAGAAAAAGGAACTATCCTGCTTCTGATATCTTCCCTGACAGGTATAGAAGAAGTAAAAGGTCTTCTATACGAAAAAGGTTTCACATCTGGGATAATTGCACGCATCAGGTGTCCTTTTGAGGAACTTGTCGTAATTGAAGGAGAGGTCCGGCCAGAGCAGCTCATGTGAATCTCCCGATATCGGTAGTTGATACAGGGATCGGAATATCCCCGAATAGCCAGGGATAACTATCCATACCTTTCCGCCAGATCGATCCCCCTATGCAACCCCCTATGCAACAGTACCAGAGTACAGGTTCTGGCCCAAGTGGAGCCGGAAATGGCTAAGTGGAACCGGAAATGGAAGCGAATCTCTTTCAGGATGCCTGTCGAACAGTATGCAAATTACGTGTATGAGATCAATTTTCCGGAAAACAGATCATGCATAACAAGATACATCCCGAAGATGTCGGGATGCTGCCTCATTAGAGAAAGGTTGATCCCGGAACTAATTGATGATTTCCCTTCCCTAGCCATTTCAAAACATAAGCTTTATATGATAAAAACACAAAGTGGAACATGTCTCAGTACTTGTATGAATATTTATTGAAAGTACAGGCATTAATGGATCCAACCAAAGGTGGTACGATATGAAAGTGGGAAATGCATGCATAATTATGGTAGCGTTAGCAATGCTGGCTGCTCCGGCAGCTGCACTCGAGAGAACAGGGACCACTCCAGTAAATGATGGAATAGTCCTCAGTTCAGCAGCAACATTCACGACAACTGACCTCAACAACCTTACCGGGCAGCAGCTCGTTGACACACTTCTCGGTTCCGGTGTGAATGTAACAGATATAAGGATCACCGGTGCGAATGAAGCTATCGGTATATTCAGCGATTCTGATGTAGTCACCGGAATAGGTCAGGGAATAATCCTTAGTTCCGGAGACATCTCGTATGTAGCCGGCCCAAACAGTGCCGATGACATCACAAAAGATAATGGTTATCCCGGTGATAGCGATCTTGATGGATTGATACCAAACTATAGTACAAACGATGCTATTGTCCTTGAGATCGATTTTGTTCCCCAGGGATCACAGCTTGAAATGAATTACGTATTCGGTTCAGATGAATATAATGAATATGTGGGTTCTGAATTTAACGATGTTTTCGGATTCTTCCTTAATGGCAATAACATTGCCCTGATTCCCGGAACGACTGAACCGGTTGCTATCAATAATGTTAACAATGATAACAATTCTGCGTATTACATAGACAATGACTACTTTGATTTTTACCCGGCTGTGCCTTACGATATCGAGCTGGATGGATTCACAACGGTCTTCACGGCAGTGGGTGCAGTGAACCCGGGTGTAGAGAACACCATGAAGATAGCAATTGCCGATGCGGGCGATTCTATCCTTGATTCGGCTGTTCTAATTGAGGCAAAGAGCTTCAGCTCAGCAGATTTCTTCCTGTCACCTGAAAATGCAACCAATGACATTGGGCAGACACATGTCCTGACCGCAGAACTCAAAGAAGTAACGCCGAACGGTGTCTTCCCGGTTCCGGGAGTAACAGTTCAATTCCTTGTGACAGGCGGTCCAAATGCCGGAACTAACGGAACAGCAGTAACCGATCCAAGTGGTATTGCCACCTGGGGTTACACCAGTTCTGACAAAGGTATAGACACGATCCAGGCCTCTGCAAGCACCCAGGCAAGTCCGGAACTTATATCCAATGAAGTTACAAAGATCTGGGAAGAAGAAGAGGAAGAAGAAGAGGAGGAAGAGGAAGAAATACCTATACCTGAGTTCCCGACAATAATTCTTCCGATAGCGGCCATAATTGGTCTGGCATTGGTGTTCATGAGAAAGGAGTAATTG
>JAFGCK010000061.1 GCA_016932675.1 Methanosarcinaceae archaeon
CTGGACCGGGGATCGAAAACTGCTGCAAGATCATCATAGCGGTCGGGATAAGCAAAATAAGAAAAAGGGAAAATATGATGTTGCAGGAATCCGGCCTGGTTTTTACATGTCGCAAATCCCCGGATACCGGATATAGACAACTTCTGCAATAAAGGAATGTGTTCATACCAGGCATCTGACCTTTTAACATTCCATTGCAACGAAAACGCGTTATTGACCTTCCTTCCCGATGTCCGCATCCCTGTTTTCCCAGCTCAGGCGATCATTATCGAAGAATCAAGTCTTGCTGTTCCTTTTCTGACCCAGTAGCCACATGTTCCACAGAACTGTATGCCTTTACCATTATCGTCCAGCCGGGATTTGCACACCGGGCATTTTTGCAGCTGTTTCAAATTATCAACCCACATGAATCAGGAAAGATACGGACCACCCAGTCGGTAAAACTGAAAGGTCATTCCCCAATTCAAGTTTATTAAAGTTTTATTATTTAAAATAAACCTGAATGAAATTGCCAGAACATATTCAGATAATACGCCTTTGAATCTTTCAACACGGGCCCTTTAAAGCAATTATCTGAAATATTCTGCGATAATGAACTGGCTCCTCTGGTCAGGAGTCGGTAAAAGCCATCGACCCCGGCTGAAGGAACAGCCGTATCAGTATCTCCTTCTTTCGAATATCAATGCCAGGCAGATTGCCACAAGAACGGGAACCAGGACTGTGGGGAATTCGGGTATGCTACCAAGTTCATTTTTACCGAAATAGAAGACAGATGACTGGTCGCTGCAGAACTCCCTGCTATTTTCACAGAACCCGCTCACCCTTGCTGTGCTTGAGAACTTGCCTTCCTGAACGACGTGCTTCTGTTCCATGGTAATGCTTTCATCCACACCAAGAAGATCATATTCTCCTATGGCTCCAGAACTGTCGTCATCCACGCGGATATCGACAATCCTGCAATCACCACAATTGCTGATCACGTAAGATACAGTGACCTGAGACCCTGTGACAAGAACAGGGCCTGGAGATGTACTGGCTTGCTGTCCGTTGACAAGTATCCTTATATCAATGTCCGGACCTTTGGCAGATGAAACGTTTTCAGAGGCGGGAGAGTTTCCAGAGCCTGAAACATTCAGATAGTCAACGTGGCTGTGACCGGTGTGTTTCCACCAGCCGGGCCTTTCATCAGCAGTTGCTTCCTGTTCATCATCTGGCGATGACATCAAAGGCGCAGGGCCGCTTTCATCCTCAGGAAGTTCAACAGGAATCTCAGGAACATCAGAATATTCATGGGGGAACTCCGGTGAAATGATTGCAACGAAGAATGCCAGAAAAAGCAGCGCTATGATATATTTTGGTTCCATGTTCCAACCTCACGCTCATATCCTACTTTTGCGTAACAACACCAGAACATAGTAATGTAATTATCATATATAATTAGATGCCGGCTTATTTCCCTTGGGGCTGCCGTGCGTAAAGAGAGACATAGACTCAAAATGTCTCAGATGTATTTTTGCAAGAGCAGGTAAACCCCGCAAGCAGAGGGCCTGGTCGGGTCAATTGACAGATGTATCTTTTATTTCCATTCAATATAGCTCCGAACTTTATTTTGTATCCAGATATAATAAAAATGACATCGGAATATAAAAAAATGGCAGATCCAGCAAAAAATAAGCAATTCAGATCGACGGGTCAGAGAGTGAAAAGGTAAAGAAGGTGGCCAGTTCAGGAACTACTGCCGGTCGATAATTGATCATCATCCGTTCCTTGCATATATCTGCCCTGCATCGACTTATAGATCAGCCTTAATAACCGGTCCTTAATGATATCTTTCTCCTGATAAGAGCATCGGTAGTCCGCCCTTATTTTCATGCCTTCCTTATCGGAGTCAAGCCTGAGGATCGCTTTCGTGGAAAATGTATCCGCAATTTCAGCATTCAGATCATCCAGCAGAGCATCAAGGTCAGGCGGAATGTTAGCAATGTCTGCTGGCATCTTGTTAAGATAAAGTTCAAAAAAACTGGAAAAACGGCCCTTTCCGTAATTATGGATCGTCTTTTCCAGAAAAAGCTTGTTGGGTATCCTGTAGTAATCTTCGTATGTCTCAGGAGAGTCATCCAGAAGCACATAGAACATCCCTATATGCTTTACCTGTCCCTCTATTCCATCGACATGGATATAATCCCCTATCTTGAAAGGCTTCTTGGTGAGCATTATGAACCAGCAGATGTATGAAAGGATGACGTCCCTTAAAGCAAAAGCAAACCCTGTGGTGATCAAACCAAGGAATATTGCAATGTCCTGTACCTTGATACCAAGCCTTATAAAGACATATACCGTTGCTATGGTGTACAGCAACCCTATGTAGGCTTTGCTGAGCAGTATCCTCTGTTCCGGTTCGAATGTTTCGCCAGAGAGATCCATTATCCGGCTCACTGTCAGCCTGGCCACTATGGAAGCCATGGCGTAGGACAGCAGAATACTTATTCCCAGGAACATGTAATCAATCATGACCAGGGGAATGCTGATAATGTTCTGCTGGTTTGCCAGGACAAGTAACACCATTAACAGTGCCATGAATATGAACACCAGTATCGTCCTGTTGAGAAAGGTGTGCCTGAGCCTGCCTTTGAACTGTTTCAAAGCAGTTCCATTCTTTCTTTCAGCCGGGGATCCACTGTCCATAAGATACCTTTTTTCAAAACCTTTAGCATATCCACAGCGTTTGCCTTTATATATTTTTATATGACCTTGAGTTAGAGAGGACTTATAAAACCATTAAATACATCTGCTGAAACTGATAATGAATATTTTTTAACAGGGGCCGTTCCCAACAGATACCTGTCACCATCATTTGTACTTACCGTATGCATTTGTCCAGGTATCAGCAATCCTGATGAACTCGGCATAACCGTTGAGTCTGATAAACTCGATCGCCTGCTTGTATTTAGTGTACTTATACCCTTTTTTATCGTAGAAGGCATTGATCTTCTGGCACGTAAGGATGTCCGGACAATCCGCACAGGAAGTATAGCCTTTCCGGACGCAGCAGACCTTCATCTTGCATCTGGCCTTGTTTATGTCCCGTTCCCCACTGTCATACCCGATCTTGCAGCCCTTGCATATTTGTTCTTTAAAGGCCCTGCATGTACCGCAATATGCTCCACAGCATCCAATCTCAATTAAAGTCATGTGACAATCCTTTTAGAATCGACTATATAAAATCTTTCTTTTCACTGGAAGCACAGTGATGAATGCAGACCATGAATATCACATAGACCACCATCAAAAGGATAGCCAGGTATATCCGAAAATAAGCTCGCGGAAAACATGAAACGATATCCTGGGAAGGATAGTCCATGTAATTTTGCACACAGGAAAGTCCGGATATCGGAGGGTTAAAGGCCGGTTCTCACCCGGACATTGCCTTCAGGAAATCCCTTTCTGTAATGATCCCTGCAAGCCTGCCATCATCCAGCACCGGAAGTGAACCAATATCCTTCTCCAGCATCAGATGTGCAGCAGTTCCCATATCAGAACCAATGTCTATACTTACAAGCTCCCTTGAGATGAGAGAATCCGCTGGTTCATCAAGTGCCTCATGGAAGTTGCCTGTCATTAGCCTCTTGAAGGCATCCCCGCTGCCCAGAAAGTGCATTATGTCAGAAGCTGTGACCATTCCCATGATCTTTCCCTCCCTTATTATCGGCACTCTCCGGAATCCATTGTCTATCATCATCTTTGCAACATCGCCAATGCCTGTTTGCGGAGAAGCATGTTTCACTTTCCTGCTCATGTAATGGGCCACCCGCTTATTGGAGATGACACCTTCGGCAAACCGGAGAAAATCCCTTTCTGTGCAGATAGCAAGAACATGTCCGACGCCATCCACAACAGGCAAGCCCCCTGTATTTTCAGCAAGCATGAGACGCAATGACTCTGCGACATCGGCTGCTTCCGAAATACTGGCAGCATCGTGCTGCATTATCTCCCTTACAGGCGCATTGACAGCTGCAAGCAGGTTTCCATTATAATGGTTCTCAACAAGCAGGTTCTTGCTTCCACCTCCCAGAAAATCAATGATGTCAACGGATGAGATCATCCCCTCCAGCCTGTTCGTACCGGCGTCTGTGACCGGAAGGCGCCTGAATCCATTATCGGTCATTGTTCTTATGGCAGTGATGATCGTTGTGGTCGGAGGGATGGTCACAACATCCCTGCTTGAGATAGACATTATGCTGCCTTCATGTTCTGCTATCCTTTCATCGAAGTCAACAGGACCGGTGTGGATGATATCATTACTGCTATACATCGCCGGGTCCTTCTTGTTAAAGGATCTTTCACCGGGGTTCTGTTTTGCCCTGGTCCTCAGATCCCTTTCATTTACCATGGAACGCTTGTCACGTATATTCATATTATAACACCATACTCACTTGATCAGCTGGTCATATGACCCACATATGCACCGCAATACAAAAGATCCATGCGGTGGAACAGATTGTTTTCAATTGCCTGTCACGGATACGTGATCAACGTATACCGGCTCCGGCCAGGCACGCTTTCAGCAGATCATACCTGTCGGCAATTCCCACCAGTTCGTTATTCTGTGTGATACATATTCTGCCAATATTGTGTTCAAGCACACTGTGGATGGCCTCGCTCACAGAGGACTCCGGAGGGATGGAATACAAAGGTGTGGACATTACCTTCTCCACCTTTGGTGCATCACCAGAGCCCTTGCCATGCATATCACCTGAACCGATCCTTGCATATCCGGATCTTATGATATCACTTCGGGTAACGATACCGATTGCCTTGTTCTTATGGGATATCACGGGTATGCCGGTATAGTCCCATTCAAGCATGTTCAACCATAGTCTGGCAATGCTCTCATCAGGATATGTGGTCTCGACAGATCCTGTCATGATATCCTGCACGGTAGCCGGTGATTTTTTCGTGGGCTGTACATTCCTGAGGATATCCACTTCGCTCACCACCCCTACCAGGGTTTTGTCTGAAGGAGAGGCGATCACAGGTGCAAGATGCTGCTTTGCTTCAAGGAGCAGCCTGGCAGCCACCAGCACGTCCGTATCCGGTGAGATCACAGGATACTCCCTTGCATAACCCCTGACGGTTATGTTGGATCTACTGGATCTGATCCTGAGTATGTCCTGATCGGTCAGGACACCCACCACTCTTTGCTTACCATCCAGAACTGGAAGAGCTCTTAAGAAACTATCCCTCATGACCTGCCTTGCATGGGTCATGTGATCGTCCTCCCGGACAGAGACAGGATCTTTTGACATTATCAGGCCAACTTTTATTTTTTCACTCCCTGGGGTAAGTTAATGATATCACTTTCTCCCCATTCAAAAATATGAACCCGCAATTATTTAAATGCACCTTTGTGTCATCAGAGATCCCTGCCGGATGTAAGCAGAAACACTAAAAAAAGCAGCTGATCACTCAAAATTACCAGGTGGCTGATAATTGGGACAGTGAGCACAGGCTTCCGAAAGAATATGGATAGTGAGCACGGTTCCCGAAGGAATGGGTATATATTATTGCTTCCTCGAATCCAGGAAAATTGAAAGCATTTCCAGTTCATCGAAGGGTATCTGCATCTCTTTCAGGACCGGTTTGGTATGGAATTCTGCAAGTTCTGCTGCATAGGACTCCACGTTCTTTTGCCATTCATCGATGATGCCGGCCCTGTCCTCCCCGGGCAGCTTTGACTTTGATACTGAATCGATTATCCATGCAGCAAAATCCCGGATTATCAAAAAGCCAACCGGGCAGGGCTGCAAGCCCACGGAGTTACCGGATGCATTGACCTTAAAAGGATACATTCCGCATACAGTGGGCCGCTTAGCGTACACCTCACATCTGCCGGCTTCATTTAGGAAGGGGCAGGGTGCTTTCATACGATACAGGCCCGGAGCCTGGCCTTCGCGTGTTATCTTTCCGGCCTTTACCCGATCATACGCACTGAGAACTTCCAGCTCATCCTCGAACATGTGGATCTGCCCTTCAATACAACAATGCGCCCCGCACGTAACAGGGCACTCGTAATGTTTCAGGATGTTCTGGACCACGCTATAGCGGATAGCTTTTTTCACAGCAGCACTAATTAACATTTATCTCTTTTCACCTGTTCTTTGCCTGCATGAACGACTCTTGAACATCGGTATAAATAAAAAAGCTGAATATAACTTTTTTGTTTGAAAATATCGGTCTTTGGAATTTTATAAAAAATAAAATTAGTATAGAATAATCTGATGGAAAATCGGATTTACTATAAATGGTATTTTCTTGGATAAAGACAAATATACTTTTTGATTTCAATTTGTACCTGCGACCTATGTCCGATGTCAAAAAAGACGATATAATATCGCAGATATACTTATGAAGCAATCAGAATGTACTGACAGATATATTCTGACAGACATATTCAGATGGACATGATCCATAAACCAGTGCGGCTACCGGGATTCGAACCCGGGTTAGGGGCTTGGGAAGCCTCTGTCATGCCTCTAGACCATAACCGCACGGAAAAGAGTAAAAGGAATATGACTTTTAAGATTATAGGTTTTATGGTAGCAGCCTGACGAATATCCTGAATGTACAGAAAGCCTTATTCCGCCTTCTGGTACTTATCGATGATCTCCTCAAAGGAATCTGCAACATACTTCAGGTTATCCCTTCCGACCTGGAAGGTGCTGAGCTTGAAATACTTTGTCAGGCCTGACTTTATACCGTGGATCCTCCTCTGCTTCAGTTCCCTATACAGGAAATATCTGCCCTTTTTGGCGGTCTGCGATATCTCGTAGAGTACCGGTGCCTCGAAGAACATCAGGTCATGATCGTGAGGGATCTCTCCCTTCTGCAAGATGCCAAGGTCTCCCATCCTTGAAGAGAACCAGCGGGCGTCTGCGACCTCATCATACCATTTCCGGGTCCGCCGCACCACATGAGGGAAAGATGCTATCATGGTCATGACAGGAGCTCCCCGGACAGTACAGCCCAGAAGCTCGATCTCCTTGTTCTTGTAGGTGGGAGACTTCCTGAATACGATATCCGCATATTCCTCCTTCACACCGAGCACACCGATGGGACCGGAGGCAGCCATGGACTTGTGCCCGCTTCCCACAATAAAGTCGGCACCCATCTTCCTGGCATCGATGGGCATCCTTCCCAGGGAATATGCACCATTGACCATCAGGGGCACATCGTAGCGATGGCAGATGTCAGATATCCTTCTCACATCCGCAAGGTTACCGTAACTGCCGTCAGGATAGGTCACAAGAGCAAGTGCAGGAGCCTTACCGGTGTCCCGGATGATATCCTCGATCACGCTGGCGTACGCTTCAACATCGGTCCTGTATTCGGGACTGCCGCTATGAGGGACGGTCCTGACATTCAGGCCTGCACGCTGTGCTGCAACAAAGGAGGAATAGTGAGCGAGTTCATCCAGCACAACATAGTCACCTTCCCTTGCCATGGAGTGCATCACAGCGAATTTGGACTCCCTGGCACCATGGGTCAGCCTCACAACATCCGTGTTCAGGAACTCAGGAAGTGCATTGTGTATGAATTGCTCGATCGGGGGTTTTTTGATAAGGTCCAGCACCCCGTCACAGAAATCACAGACGGAGTAGCCATCTCCCCATTCTATGAGGGCCTGGCGTGCCTCTTCGGTAAGTATGCCGCCTGTCTGTAGAGGATCGATGTTTATCGCATCCCTGGGTTCGCGCCGGATAAAACCAAATTTCTTAAGTGCTGCTTCATCAAGTACCATATCTTCACCGGTTCGATCTAATAGTCCAGAATAGAGGACATATTACTAATTAAGAGCATTCATTAAAAACTATCCGCATATCTCCAGACATGGACCTATTGGATACTGGAACGTACCGTGCTTATGACCTGTCCGGAGTCCCCGAACTGCAAAGCCGAAGGATATGCCCTTCCTGGTGGCCAGGAAGGTACACAATATGACAGATAGATCCAGCCTATGCGTTAACCGCACTGGTAAAGACCGAAATGAACTCGTCACACTGGGAAACAAGAACCTGCAGTGAATCCTTTACAACATCTATCGGATCGGCACCATCTGTTTTCACAAACAGCACAGGGTCACTGATAGATACATGTTTCATATCATAAGTTGCTATCTGAACCCTCTCGTCATCAAGGAGAACTGATTTGAGCATATTGAGAAGAGTGTGTGTTTCTCCCCCTATCTCGAGATGCATCTCATCATCAGTCTTGTCAATGATCTTTAATTCCATCTTAATCTCACCTGATATAATTGGATCATTCGTGGTATCAGAATATACCGGTCCCGTAGTCAGAGGATATCTTCCTCTTCTCGGTACGTCCGCATGCCGGGCATTTCAGCCTGTTGCCGTCCAGCTCAAGTGCAGTCCTGCATTTTGAACAGTATGCCTTCATCACACCAAGCGACTTCTCCGATGTACTCAGGCGCATGTTCTGGGTATTTATGACCTTTGCCTTGACAATGTCGGACATGGCGAATTCCTGTCCGAGGTTCTTGACATAGGAGTCCCTCACATTAGAGACATGGATAGCTGCAGGGCCGTTCATCTGGAACTCACGGTCCCCCTTGCCCTTGATGCCACCGATATCCACAAGAACAACAGAATCGCGCAGATTTGTTATACCGCCAATGACTATATCACCCTCGCATAACTCAGGAGGAGTAGCTGTTTTGGGGACTACGGAGATGACCCTGGCCTTCCTGTCGATATGAACATATCCGGTGCCTATCGAATGAATATCTCCTACATCCACATAAGTTCCCTTTCCCGCTGTGAACTCTTCAGTAGTACCTACAAGGTCACCTGGCAGGACAAATAGTTTTTCTTCTTCACTCATCTTATCCTCCTCCGTGGATACACGCTCTGCTTGCTGCTCTACCGCATCACTTTCTTCTGCCATTTCTTCTGACTCCTCTGTCATTGCCTTTTCTTTCTTCAAAGAACTTTCCAGCGACAGAGAAGTTTCAGCAGACCCTTCAACTTCATCGATCACTTCATCCCCGGAACCGGAAGACTTGATCTTTCTGCGTGAAGTCTTTCTTCTGTTTCTTATCCTAATTAGAATCCCTCTTATGAACTGAGATTTGTATAATTACTAGATCCTTATATGTATGCCATTGAGATCAAATTCAAAATCTGGAAATATGACTCTTTGAATAAGACTGCATTATGCCTTAAGGATTTATCGCATAAATACGGTATACTTCCACATTGATCATCTCTACTTCTTTCCTGTGGAATCTGAACGTCCTTTTCAGTGGAAAGCCCGTTGTATACCAGTCAGTTATCCTGGCATCTCCTATGAACTTCCGGATAAAATCATGGCTCCCACAATTATGTATCGAGTACACCACATCACTGGTCCTCAATGCACTTAAAAGGAACGGTCGGTCATTGCCCCTGGCCTGGGCACCGAAGGGGGGGTTCATTACAACGGTATGGGCATGCCCCTGCACCCCGGAAATATCGCAATGCAGAAACTCCACATCCACCCCCGTCCTTTCCGCGTTCCTCCTGGCGATCTCAAGAGCCCTGTTGTCCAGGTCGAAGCCTGTTACCTTTTCAGCCCCGAGCAGTTTGGCCCCGATGGCAAGTATGCCTGTCCCGCAGCCAAGGTCAAAGACGGTGTTCTCCAGGTCACCCTGCATATAGGCAAAGTGTAAAAGCTCTGCAGCCAGCACCGCGGGAGTGGTGTACTGTTCAAGGGCGGCGCTGGGGGAATCAAAACCCTCCACCTGTTCAAGCAGGATCTCGAGTTTGCGCTGTTTCACTCACTCACCTGTTATCTCATCAAAGACAAGGTTCTCCCACTGCTTCTCGCCCAGCACGATCTCAAATTCCTGCGGAGTGAGCATGGGTGCATTGAACCTGCCCACCTCGTCTATCGCAAGCCTGGGGCAGGCGGTGTTCACAAAGGCATCGACCTTGAACTGCAGCAGCTGGTCAGGGGTCACAAGGTCCATGAAAAGTATGTGGGCCTGCTTTTCGTGCTTTATGGCCAGAGCCTTAAGTTCCCCTGCAAGTTCCATCCTCTCCTGTCCCGGCTTTGAGGATACGACTATCCCGAAGGTGTTCGCATCCAGGGACTTTGCTATAACGGCACTCCTCTGCCGGAGTATTCGTGAAGGATCGACCTCTCGCAGCTCATTGACAAAGGGATCTGCCACAAGCACCCTCTTCCCCGTGGAAAGCGAGACGCCAAGCGGGTGGAATTCCCCGCTGCCGATGTAGAGATACTCGTCACATTCCTCACTGCGTGCCACGGAAAAGTTGCACCCCAGCACCTGTCCGGGATATGCGATCTTGCTGTCACCCATGCCGATAACACACTCCTTTCCGCCGGATTCCAGGATACCACAGGCATCCTCCAGTTTGTGCACGTGCTGGACAGTGGTGATAAGGCCTATCCTGTGCCCTTTAAGCTGCGTAGCAGCCTGTCTGACAACCTCGCTGATATCGGCATTGGAGCGGGCCTCAATGAAATAGACCTTGCTCACGAGTGGACTGTCATCAAGCTGAGCATGCCCGAAATGAAAGAGGAGGTCCACCCTGCCCAGCAGGGTCAGATCAAGGTCGCATGCACCAAAACACGGATCTCCTGAGATGATGACACAGGCCCCGGTCTCATCTTCGATGCGTTTTGCAATGGCAGGCGATCTGCGTTTGAAGCCTTCCGGCAACTGCAGCCCTACAAGTCCTGCATCACAGTCCCTGATTATAGATACGATGCGTCCGACCTGAAAATCAAAACTTTGTCCTTCCATGTCAGCCCTCGATAAAAACGCCATTCTCATCAACGCTTATGCGCACAAGGGTCTTGATATCAAAACCCAGCTCACGCATCCGTGTAACCCCTTCGCCTCTCTCGATCACGATAAGCGTATCGCAGACAATAACACCCGCATCCTGCAGGGCAGGGATCAGTGCCATGAGAGTGCCTCCGGTACTGATCACATCGTCCACTATCAGCACACGGTCACCTTTTTTAAGCGCATTTATATAGAGTTCACCCTTGGAATAACCGGTCTGCTGGGACAGGATGATCTCACCATCCAGCCCATATTTACGTTTACGTATGATGGTAAAAGGGATGCCCGATCTCATGGACAGGGCCGTGGCAAGCGGGATGCCCATGGACTCGATGGCGATTATCCTGTCAACGTCCATATCGGCTATTTCCATGATATGCTCGGTGATCTCCTCCAGCAGTCCCGGCTCAAGGAAAGGGATACCATCGGATACGGGGTGGATGAAATAGTGATACTCGCCCCTGCGGACAATGGGAGCGTTCAGTAATGATCTGTGAAGTTTCTCAAGCATATCTATGGCTTAATATCTGACCTTATATAAAGAGGGTCCTATCTTGCATGAAATTGGAGTTCATTGTTCTTGTTAAGGTTATCCGGGTTCTGCAGAAATCCTTTTTATATAGCCAATTCAAAGGCACTAAGACCCTAAGTTAATGTTCACGGCACTCTTGCGTTTCTATTAGCTCTACTAAAAATCATTGACAGACAAAGAAGAATGTAGCCCCCGCCGCAGGCGGCACGTTCCTTCGCTACCGTGCTAAAGACTGTAGAATAATTCAGTGATTGAAAATTGCTGACTTCAAAGTTGCAATTAGCAGGATTTCTACAAAGCCTATTGTTCAATTATTTTTGTATCGGTATCGGTATCGGTCAATTTTAGAGTTAACCGATAATAAGCTGTCAGCTTTATATATCTGCTCCCACCCTGTCAGTTTTCCAATAACCATTTCCAGACAGGTTTGACAATGATCATTCTTTTGTCTTGCAGAACAATTTCCTCTTCAGTATCTTCTGTCAATATCATGCCTTCTTTCAATCCATACATATCCATCGCTTCCTTAAGACCCTCTGTCTCTCTTTTTCGAATACCGGGGTCTTCAAGGTCCTGAGTCACCTGTATTGCCTCACGTATTTCATAACCGTCCCTTATGACAAAATCGCACTCTTTCCTATCCTTATGGAAGTAGACCTGGACGTTCCTTCTTTTCAAAGCCAGAAACACGATATTTTCCAGCATGCTTCCACGGTTTTCAGAAAAACGGAAGGAGATATTGTTCACAAGACCGTTATCTATGAAGTAAACCTTTTTGTTGGAATATATCTGTTTCTTCAATGACGGAGAATATCTAGGCACTGTAAAGATAAGGAAACTGTTTTCGAAGTAATTCAGATATTCCTTGACTGTCGTCGCGTTTGACAGGCCAAGCATTTTCCTGAGAGAATTGAAACTGAACTCGCGCCCGATATTGGATGCGAGATAATGGATCAGATCCTTAAGTGTTTTCACATCAGGCAGATTATATCTGGCGATCACATCCCGATATATTATGCTTTCGTAAAGCGACTTAAGATAATCAGTATTTCCATACATGAGATATTCAGGGATGCCTCCGGCTATAAGATACTCATTGAAATGTTTTTTTATTATCGAACGTGGCTCTGTAAGATAGAAGTCATCTTTACTAACGGAAATATTGCTGAATCTGAGATATTCCCTGAAAGAGAACGGATAAAGTGTGTATGACAGATGTCTCCCTGTTAGACGGCTTCCAAGTTCCCGGCTCAGCATGGAAGCATTCGATCCTGTAATGTAGACCTTATTCCTGTTGTCGTGCATACGTCTTACAAAAGTCTCCCATTTATCTATATTCTGGATCTCGTCAAAGAAAAATGTATGCTGCAAACCATATAATTCAATATAGATCTCATGTACTTTCTGAAAATCATCAATATTGAACCCGATCAGGCGTTCATCGTCAAAATTCAGGTAATATCGATTCTCTTTATTGATCCTTCTTATCTGCTGCAGCAAAGTAGATTTGCCACAACGACGTATCCCATTGATTATAATTATAAAGGGATTTTCACCGGATCCTTTTATCTTATTGAAAATATCCCTCTCAATGAATTCTTCCCCGGGGATCGAATTCTGAGATATGACTGCCTTTTTAAGGGTTTCAGTATCCATGTGATTATATGGATACTTTATCATTTATAGCTATTTTCATTGGCAATGATAATAAAGCACATCTATTATAATTATCAATGAAAATTCTCTGAATGGTACCATTTTTGATCGTTTTTCGACTTAAATACAATATTTTAGGCTTTTGATCAACTTATCCACCATTCCGAAAATATTTCATTCTGTAACATCACAGACTATTAAGGTATTGGATATATTGAAAGATTGCCGAAAAGAAAAAGATTCGAGATGCCTCTGAACACCATCGGGTACATGGTCGTGATACTCCTGCTGATCATAGTGATCCTCATGATGACAACGAGATCGGCCGACGGGCTCTTCGGACTGGTAGACGAGAAGATCACCGACCCGGCAGAGAAGAACTAATGCCAGATAAAATGCTATAGCTGTTGTAATGATTTTTTAAAGAGACTTTTGAGGGTGGCAGATCGTACCTGAAAGCTTTTTTGCCGGAGGATTTCAGAATATCCCTATGCAAAGGCGGTCTTTGAGTTCCTCTCCTCACAGATGGCGGAATAGATATCCTCCCTGCTGAGCGAGCCCGGGTGATAGTAGCTGCCGTTGCCCTGCATGGCCATCTCATGGCAGAGCTTCGAGCCACTTTTGCTTATGTCAATGATCAGGACATTGATATGGTGCTGTGACAACTGCCTGCAGACCTGCATGACCTCCCTTCTTATATTTCCGCCCAGGTGCAAAGCGCAGTTAGCGGTCCCGTCCGTCACAAGGATCATTATGGGGACTGCTGACGGCTCCTTCTTGAGCTCTCTGAGGAGAGTGTCCAGGCCTGTGAGCATGCCCGATGCCAGGGGTGTTGTGCCCCCGAAGGGAACTTTCTCAAGGTAGCGCTTGGCAGCCTCCACCGATGAGGTGAAAGGGAGCACCAGCTCTGCAGACCTGCCGCAGTAGGTCACCAGGGATACCCTATCACGCTTCTGGTAGGCGTCCTTGAGCAGGGCAACTACCACATCCGTTGTTATACGTATCTTCTCACGGTCGTCCATGGAACCCGAGGTATCAAAGACGATGTTTATCAGGCTGGAGATGCGCCGTCGGCGCACCTTCTCCCTTATGTCGCTCTTTTTTATATCGATCTTCCCGTCCCTTGCACGGAAGGCAGCCGCACGCACCGTCGGTGCAATGGCAATGTCCGTGACCTTCTCCCCGGGCATCCTGAACCTTACATAGCGGCCGCGCTTGCTTTTGGTCAGCACCTCCGCACGCCTGCCGGATTTGAGTCTCCCGGAGGCAAGCCTCTTCTTCTGGGAATTCCTGGCAAACTCGTTGAGTATCTTTCCCACCACACGGTCATCCTGCCTTTCCCTGAACGGCTTCCCGGAAACACCGGGCAGAAGGCCTTCCTCCAGACCCTGAGCTAAAGGATACTTATCTTCTTTATCTCCCCCTCCGGGGATGTACTCCCTGGGAGTAAGCTCCACAACGACTTCGGCATCATTGCCAGTGGCAGCTTCGGCCATGAAAAAGACAGGATCGTCCTCTATCCTCATCATATCAGCATCTTCGCGTGATGATGACAGCGGAGAAGACCTCTCTGCAGGAGAACATCTCCCGATGACGCAATCAAACTCATTCTCTGTGGTTACTTCAATAGTTCCATCGAAAGGAAGGGACCCATCCCCTGACGGTTCATCTGTCAGGGCAGATCCCGGACCTTCAGAAGAAGCATGAATTGATGAAGAAGAAGAAGCCTCTTTCCCGAATACAGGGTCACAGCCATCCCTGCCTTCCAGGAACGGCCTGAAGAAAAGGACGGGGTCTGCCTGCAGGTGATCAGAATCGGCTATGAAGTAAACGGCACCTATCTCGGCAGGTCTTAGCTGTCCGATATTGGAATCAAGCAGGCCGTATAGCGTATCAGTATCTGCTTTGGAGATCCCAGATACCGAAGTCCGGGGGATGCGCAGGCCAAGCACCGGTCCGCCTATGTGCATCACCCGGATATCATAGTTCCTCGACAGGTTCCTGCGCAGGCGCCGGGCAGTCTCTTCATCGCTCATTCCCCACCTTACCTTCAGACAGCGCCCTCGACAACGGCACGCAGCTGATCTGCGCTGAACTCCTCCTCCTCGAAGGGCTTCTTGCGCATCCTGTGTGGCAGTACCATTTCAGCGGCCTCGATGATATCATCGTTTGTGATACGCTCCCTGCCCTCATAGGCTGCGTTGGTGCGGGCCGCACGCTCGATCATGATATCTGCGCGGTGGCCGTCCACTTTGAAGGCAATGCATATCCGGGCAATGGTGCGCAGGTTATCCCTGGTGGTGCCCACCCCAGGGAGCAGCTGGATCGCTTTTATTATCTTTGAACGCAGCTTTTCCTGCTCACTCTCGAACTCCCTGATGAATTGCCAGGGATCATCATTGAACCTGTTCCTCCTCTCGACTATCTCGATACGCTGCTCCACGTCATAGATTCCCGTGACCTCCACCTGCAGGGCGATCCTGTCCAGCAGCTGCGGCCTCAGTTCACCTTCCTCCGGGTTCATACTGCCAACTATGATGAAGTTTGAGGGATGGCTCACACTCACACCCTCACGCTCGACGGTGTTGACACCCATTGCCGCCGCATCAAGCAGCGCATCGACCACGAAATCATCAAGCAGGTTGATCTCGTCAACATAGAGGATACCCCGGTTGGCCTGTGCAAGTATGCCGGGATCGAATGCCTGGATGCCCTGGCGTACCGCTTTTTCAATATCAAGGCTGCCCACTACCCTGTCCTCGGTGGCGCCTACCGGCAGGTCCACCACCTTCATCTGGCGCTTCTGGACCCTCAGGTTACCGTTCATTCTCTTTTCCGTACATTCCCAGCAGAATTTCCCGGGGTCGGATGGATCACAGTTGAACCTGCAACCTTCCACCACCTCTATTTCAGGCAGTACTTCCGCCAGTCCCCTTATAGCCGTTGATTTGGCGGTTCCTTTCTGACCGCGTATAAGCACCCCTCCAATGGACGGGTTGATGGTGTTCAGTATCAGGGCCCTGAGCATCTGTTCCTGGCCTACGATAGCGGATACGGGATACAGCACCCTTTCCGTTCTCGTGGCCGCCCTTACTATCTCCTCCGGTAATATGGCAGGAGTTTCTGTTTCCTTTGGGACCTCCTTAATCGTCCCGCTGATGTTCAAGCTCATATTATCTCCATCATGAACATAGAATCCCTTTTTATGTGATCGTAATTACAGGTACCTCAGTATTATTGCCGATATCAGTGCCATAAAGAGCAATACAAGCCCCACGGCGAACAGCCCGAAAAGGATCTTCCTGTGTACCTTCTTTTCCTCATTCTTCGAAAGTCCGTTAAGTTCGTACAATGCATATATCATGGATAACAGGAAGGTCATTGATGACAACAGCAGAAGCGAGCCTGCCACGACAATATATTCGGCCGTCCATGTCAGGGCCTCTGCGGTCAGAAGATCGATAAAGAAGTCCTTACCGTTCCTCTCGTATGCAGAGGTGATCCACATCATCGTATATGCTATCTCTGCAGCACTGAGAATAACAGAACTTATAGCAGTTGCCAGAAGAGTGATCATTGTCCCTATGTCAGGGATCTTCAGGTCGATTTTCCATTCATCACCCACATTTTCACCTTGATGTTTTTATAAAATGATTTTAAGATAGTTTTCAATTACAATTGCAAGTATTTAGTAATTAAAATAATAAAAACATATTTATTGGAGAAACTGTCAGAGTCAGGGAAAGGAACCTTAACCAATCGAAAGGGCCAGTCACTGAAAGAGCCGGTCACTTTTCCCTGACAAGACGAAAACCGGAGTTATAGTAACCGTTTTCCGGATGGCCGCTTCTACGACAGGCACAACCAAGGTACCAGGGAGTACTGTCCCAGCTCCCACCGCGTAAAACCCTTTTGATGTTAAGGTCCATTTGCAGCTTAGCACCGGCAGATGCACCAACACCGGGATCTATCGTTTCAAAAGCACTGCCATTATCCGGCGTGCCCAGATAGGATCCATGCCAGATATCCTGACACCATTCATGCACATTTCCATGCATATCATACAGACCCCGGGGATTCGCTTTCTTCTGGCCGGCCGGATGAGTCCGGTCTTCCGGCTGATCAGCATTATATGGATCTGTATCATACCATGCATAGTCATCCAGACAGGACTCGCTGTCACCAAAGAAGTAAAACGTAGTGGTGCCAGCCCTGCAGGCATACTCCCATTCGGATACGGAAGGAAGCCGATACTTATCAGTGTCTTCCATTTCGTTCAGCCTTTTAACAAACTCCCGGACATCATTCCATGAGACCTGCTCTACGGGATTGCTGCCACCATCAAAATAAGAAGGGTTGAAGCCCATTACCTTAAACCACTGCTCCTGTGTCACCTCATACTTGCCAGGGTAAAATGGCCTGCCAATAGTTACACTGTGAACCGGTCTGCTCCAGCTGGATCCGGCTCCCATCATGAACTCACCTGCCGTGATCTCAACAAAATCCATGCCTATGGAATTGGTGTGATCAACACGGGCGGCGATCCCGGGAGAAGCATCAACAGGAGGATTGACAAACTCAGTTAGCTCCGGCACACCAAACCACAAAGCAAAGGCTGACAAAAACAGCGAGATCAGGATCATATTAGCTTTTCCGGATCTATTTTTGCCCATCCTGTTCCAAAAAGAAGGGACTGGATAAATAATTTATGGATATGGGCCGGAGAGGTGCTAAAGTCCCCGCATATCCGCAAACTCACGAATTATCATTTCTGATAGCTCCATGCTGACATCCACCGACTTCATCATAGTATCAGTATGCAGCACTTTGCAGCCAATCTCCTCAAAGGCATCAGCTTCCATGGTATCCTGCGCGTCTGTAATAAAAGTATCCAGGAATTCCCCATAGTAAGAAGCAACACCTGCAGACGATACCTCGATTCCCTTTGCATGCATGAGCTTCCCGGCAGGTCCGCTCACGGGTTCTGTTCCGATGATAGGACTTACAGCAATGACCTTCTTCTTCCTGAGGATATCAACCATGCCCGGAAGTCCTATTATCGGACCAATGCTTGTTATCGGATTGCTTGGCCCGATGAGCACTTCGTCATCGTTCTCAAGTGCGAGCAATACGGCAGGCGATATGGCGGCACTGTCAATGCCTTCCTGGAACACGTCAAGCACTTCAGGCTCTCCTCGCCTGCCGATCCAGAAATCCTGGAAATGCATTTTCCCCCCTGGTGTGACAATTATTGTAGATACAGGGTCGTCCGACATGGGCAGGATCTTTGCCTTTATCCCCATTGATCCCGATAATTTCATGGTCGCTTCAGATAGTGTATGACCTTCCCTGAGATGGTCCGAGCGCATTATATGGGTAGCCCGGTCAAGGTCACCAAGCATCATCCTCTCACTGTGTCCCAGTGACTTCATGGCCTCATGGGTCCGGAAAGTGTCACCTTCAATGCCCCACCATTTTTTCAGGTCGATCTGATCTGAAAAAAGATAAAGGACAGTGTCAATATCAGGTGTCACAAGGTTACCGGAGACCCAGAGGTCCTCTGCAGTATTCACCACGACAGTGATGTCCTGTTCAGGGATCGCTCTGCGAAGTCCGTTCAACAATTTTGGTGTGCCTGTCCCGCCTGAGAAGATGATCATTGTTTTCACCGCAGCAGATCGAATCAGCTGTACGTCAGAACGTATCCAAACAATAAAAAAGATGTTGAGAACATAGGTTTTAAGAGTCTTCTCTGAAGTATTTTGACAATGCAAACACAAAAATACTAACACCCAGATAATCTGGGAAAAAAACATTCTATCGATCACTATGAAACAGATGACCCCTGCCATGCAGCAGTACTACGCTGCCAAGGAAGATCATAAGGATGCCCTCATATTCTTCAGGATGGGGGATTTTTACGAGTCCTTCGGAGAGGACGCAAAGACCATTGCCAGGGAACTGGAGATAACCCTTACCACCAGAGGAAGAGGAAAAGATGGAAAGGAGATGCCACTGGCCGGTATTCCATATCATGCCATTGACAACTATCTTCCCAGGCTCATAAAGAAAGGGTACAAGGTAGCCATCTGCGAGCAGCTTGAAGACCCGAAGCAGGCTAAGGGAGTTGTCAAGCGCGGTGTAGTGAGGATTGTGACTCCCGGTACTGCGATGGACTCCTCCATGTTCGAGGATGCATCCAACAATTACCTCATGGCCCTGTGTGGAGAGGAGCAAGACTTCGGCCTTGCTTTTCTGGACATATCCACCGGGGAGTTCCTGACCACGCAGCTGACGGACAGCGCGCCCTACGACCGGATAGCCAGCGAGGCCGCCCGTATGGGACCCTCCGAGTGCATCATGCCGCCGTCCATGCTTGCGAACGAGCGGCTTGTGCAACGCCTGAGGGAACTGAAGCTCATTATCCATGACTACGATGAGTGTGCCTTTGAAGAGGGAACTGCAGACAAAGTGCTCACCGGCCATTTCAATGTACCCACCCTGGAAGGCATGGGGTGCAGTGATCTGCCGCTTGCGGTATCGTCTGCAGGGGCAGCACTGGGGTACGCGTTTGATACACAGATGCGGGAGCTCTCCCATGTACAGCAGCTAAAGACCTATTTCGATTCCGAGTTCATGGTGCTTGACGCCATTACCCTGCGCAATCTGGAGATCGTGAAGAACGTCCGGGGAGAGGGGAATGATTCCACACTTTTGCATGTGCTGGATGACACAAGGACACCCATGGGCAGCAGGCTTCTTCAGAAATGGCTCCTCAAACCCCTGATCTCGGTCGATGGTATCAATGACAGGCTGGATGCTGTTGCCGAACTTGAAGCAAACACACTTGTGCGCTTTGACCTCAGGTCACACCTTTCCAGGGTACGTGACATGGAAAGGCTGGTTGGCAGGGTGATGTATGGGAACTCCAATGCAAGGGACCTGATCTCGCTTAAAAGGTCTCTTGAATCCGTACCCCTGATCCTGGAGTCACTTAAAGGATGTTCTGATCCGGTCCTCCTGAAGCATATAGGCTCAGAACTTTCCTCATTCACCGAACTCAAAGAGCTGGCCGGCCTGATAGACAGGGCCATCGTTGACGAGCCGCCCGTGAGTGTAAGGGACGGAGGCATGATAAAGCAAGGCTACAACGAAAGGCTGGACGAGCTTAAAAGCATGTCAAAGGACGGTAAACGCTGGATAGCAGAGTTTCAGCAGAAAGAGCGTGAACGGACCGGTATCAAGTCGCTCAAGGTAGGATATAACAAGGTATTCGGTTACTACCTTGAGGTTACCAGGGCCAATATATCCCAGGTGCCGGATGACTACATCCGCAAGCAGACCATGACCAACGCCGAAAGGTTCTACACTCCCCAGCTAAAGGAGCGGGAGAGCGATATACTGTCTGCAGACGATAAGTCGACTGCCCTTGAATATGAGCTGCTCTGCGGGATAAACTCCACTGTGGCGTCCCATGCACAAAAGCTGCAGAGCACCGCATACCTGATAGGCATGCTGGATGTTCTGACCAACCTTGCGGAGATTGCAGCAAATAATAACTACGTGCGTCCGGCCATCACCAGCGACTGCAGGCTGCTGATCCGGGACGGAAGGCATCCCGTTGTGGAGAATTCAACTCCGGGAGGATTTGTTCCAAACGACACAGACATGGACTGCCAGACCAATCAGTTCATACTCATCACCGGACCGAACATGGCAGGTAAGTCCACATACATGCGCCAGATAGCCATGATCGTGATAATGGCACAGTCCGGCTCCTTCGTGCCGGCATCCCATGCATCCATCGGTATCGTCGACCGTGTGTTCACAAGGGTCGGGGCCTTTGACGACCTTGCAAGCGGGCAGAGTACCTTCATGGTCGAGATGGTGGAGCTTGCCAACATCCTGAACAACGCGACCCCTAAAAGCCTGGTGCTGCTGGACGAGGTTGGCAGGGGCACCAGCACCTACGACGGTTACAGTATCGCAAAGGCAGTGGTGGAGTACATCCACAACAAGGGGCGTGTGGGTGTCAGATCCCTCTTCGCTACCCACTACCACCAGCTCACGGAAATCGCCGGCACATTGAAAAGGGTGAAGAACTTTCATATCGCAGTAAAGGAGGAGGGGGATGAACTGGTGTTCCTCAGAAAGATCGTACCCGGTGCAACCGATAAGAGCTACGGCATCCATGTGGCAAGGATCGCAGGTGTTCCACACAATGTCACCAGCAGGGCAAAGGAGATACTTGAGGATATCGAGAGCGGAAGCACCATACCCATGAGTGATAACAGAACAGGGAAGAAACACCGCAGCAGTGCCAGATATACCCAGGTGATCCTCTTTGACCGGAATGCTTCCGACGGGGAGCAGGAAACACACCCTGTCATCGAAGAACTCAGGTCGATGGACATAGACTCAATGACACCGCTGGAAGCGCTGAACAGGCTTAACGAGATAAAGACCAGGCTCTCAGGGAATAAGTGAACGAGGGGGGTGCTGAATATATCCATCAGCCTCATTTACCCGACATTATTCCTGACGATACTTTTCTTTGTAATATGGCCCAGGCAGTCAGCACAAGAGCACCGCAGCTTAAGGCAATGATCCCCAGTATCTGTATGCGGTCCATCCATTCCTGGGAAGCCAGCCACATGCCCACAGCTCCGAGAGTGAAGTAGGTGAATATCAATAAAGAGGATGCTGCACCTGCATCCCTTTTCACCTGTTCAAGCACGAGATGATTGCTTGGCGGCCTGCTGATCCCTATGGAATATGTTATCATGGCCATTGGTACGGCAAAGCTCCACGGACCATGCCGGCCGGCAGCAAGAATAAGCATCCCTCCAAGCAGTATTCCTGCAAAACCGCCGGTCATCAGGTACCTGGAATCCATCCATTGTGTCAGTTTCAGGAATGATATCGAACCGGTCATCAGTGCCAGGGCATTGAAAGCAAAGAAATAACTGAAATTCTGCTCGCTCAGGCCGAATCCATTGATATACAGGGCAGAAGACCCGGCGATGAAACTGTATAACGGCAAAAGGCTTACGGACATCACAAGGACCATAACAACGTAATTCCTGTTGAGCAAGAGGTCCCCATAGGAATGCATGACCTTTGTGAGAGGGGTTGTTGACATTTCCTTGAGCGTTTCCGGTGTTCTGAGGACGCCCATAAGACCCAGCACGCCCATAAGACCCTGGGTGAAGAAGATCCAGTGCCATGAAAGAAAGACCAGTATCCACCCTCCCACTATAGGAGCGAACATGGGAGCCAGCGCCATGATGATAGCGATATAGGTAAGTGCTCTCTCCCGTTCCTTGCCTGAGAAGATATCCCTGGTCATTGCCATTGAAAGGGACGCACTGGCAGCAGCTCCTGCAGCCTGCAGTATGCGGGATGCTATCAATGTGGCCGCACTGTCCGCCACTGCGCAGAGCATGCTGGCAATAATATAAAGTGAGATACCTGCGATCAGAGGTTTCCTGCGTCCGTGTCTGTCCGAGATGGGACCGTAGAAAAGCAGGAAAAAACCATATGTTACGAAAAAAACGATGAGGATAAGATTGACCACCGAAAGGGGCTGGTCCCATGTAACGGCAAGGGAAGGGATCGCCGGCAGGATCATATCCGTAGAAAATGCCGGAAAGGCCGTCAGAAGTGCCAGTAAAGGCACCATATTTTTAAATTCTGCCGTTCTATGCATCTTAACCCTTCAGTTCCAATGCTGTTCCCAAAAAGCATGAACAGATATAACACTTATTGATAGTACATCCATACACATTATCTGACCAGGGAAAATCATTGTGTTTCCTGGCACCTCTCAGGAAAAGCTGCGGGGCCAGAGAGAAGGAAGGAAATGAGAATGACAGACAAAGCATGTGATATTTCAGTTTCCGGGATAAGGATACTTGACGAGTCCACCATCAATAAGATAGCAGCCGGGGAAGTAATAGAGAGGCCTGCTTCTGTGGTCAAGGAACTTCTGGATAATTCCATTGACGCACATGCCACCGATATTCGAGTGGAAATAGAGGGGTCCGGCGCGAAAAATATCACTGTTATTGACAATGGTACCGGGATGAGCCATAAGGATGCTTCCCTGGCCTTCCAGAAGCACGCCACAAGCAAGATCAGCACCATCGAGGACCTCAATAGGGTCATGACCCTGGGTTTCAGGGGAGAGGCCCTGGCATCCATCGCCTCGGTCGCAAAGGTTGAGATGATCACCAGGCAGGAAAAGGACATATCGGGAACAAAGGTCCTCGTCGACAGCAGCGGCCTGAAGAATATCTCGTCTGCCGGCTCAGCTGTGGGGACTTCGATATCCGTGAAAGACCTTTTCTATACGACACCAGCCCGCAGGAAATATCTCAAAAGCATGAGGACCGAGCTTGCCCATATAACCGATGTTGTGACAAGACATGCGATATCACACCCGGATATCTCTTTTACACTTATAAGCGAAGGGAAGGTGATCATCAGGTCACCGACTTCGCATGATCTTCTGGACGCTATCGTCCACCTGTACGGTGCGGATGTTGCCCGCCTGCTCATTCCGCTGGAGTTCAGGTCCGATCCTGTATCCATCTCGGGGTATATCTCAAAGCCGGAACTCAGCAGAAGCGGAAATGACCTGCAGGCCTTTTTCATCAATAACAGGAGCATATCATCCAAACTGATCGGCAATGCGGTAAGGCTTGGATATTACACCCTGCTCCCAAAGGGAAGGTACCCTGCAGCCTTCCTGAAGTTCACGATAGACCCGATGAACGTGGATGTCAACGTACATCCCACTAAAAAGGAAGTAAGACTGAGCCATGAAAAAGAGATAGGATCTGCCATAATCACTGCTGTAGAGCAGGCCCTTGCATCAACCATCCTTGTCCCCGGGGCAAGGATAAAGAAAAGGGATAGTGCTGTCCAGTCGACCATTTTCTCATCGGGGGAAAGTGTATCCCCAGCTGAAGAAAAAGACGCTGAGACACCGGAAGGATCATATCCTGATGATGATAAGCTGTTCCTGATTGCAGGAAAAGAAGAAAGTAAGAACACCGTGCTTGAGACCAGGGAGGCATACCATTACCCTCCAAAGGATACCCAGAGACGATTAAAGAGGAGTGAGAGGCTTCAGCTGCAGCATGATACACAGGATCATCCTGAACGAACTCCCCTGAATACTGATGATATTAAGATATACGGCCAGTTCGCAGACCTCTATCTTATAATAGAGACAGAAGGAAAAATTGTAATGATCGACCAGCATGCTGCACATGAGCGTGTCATGTACGAGGAGGTGCTGAGAATGAAGGAACTGAGCTGGCAGGAACTGATAACCCCGGTGACGCTGGATCTGAGCACAAAGGAGAAAGCTATAATGGGGGATTACATTCCCTCCCTGGAAAAGATGGGGTTTGCAATATCCGAGTTCGGACCTAACAGCTATGTGGTTACCACCATCCCCAGCATATTCGGGAAACTCGAGGACACGGACGTGATACATGATATCATATCGGACCTTCTCTCCCAGGGGAGGGTTAAAGAGGATACCGAAGTTTACGACCGCCTCTGCAGCACCATGGCCTGCCGGGCAGCCATTAAGGCCGGGGCGGTTTGCGATCCCGAACAGATGCGCGAACTCATCAGGCAGCTTATGCTGTGCGAGAATCCCTATACATGTCCCCATGGCCGGCCTACTATGATCTCGTTCACAAAGGACCAGCTGGGGCGCATGTTCGGGAGAACCGGCTGAGCTAGGTAAATTTTAAAAATATTGAGGACAATTGACCTGAGATGATCGACCCGGTAAACAAATCCAGGATTCCCGATGAATGGTTTGAGCGCTCAAAATTACCCCGTAATGAACTGGAAAAAGGTATAATGAGCGGGATGCTTGTCTTGCTGAGCGATGGCTCCGTATTGAAAAGGGGATATACTACCGGGACAACAGCGGCCCTTGCTGCAAAGGCAGCGGTCCTGTCACTTAAGGAGGACATCACCCACGTTTCTGTCCCTACACCTGTGGGACTGCGTGCCGAGCTGGACGTGAAGGCAAGCAAAGGACATGCTGTTGCCGTTAAGATGAACAATGACCATGAGTCGGATATCACAAGGGGCCTTGAGTTCGTGGCCGATGCAAGGGAAGCGGACGATATCCGGGTCTATTCAGGCCAGGGAATAGGTATTGTCACAAGAAGCGGCCTCGAATCCAGGAAAGGACATCCTGCCATTAATCCACGCCCCATGGAACAGATAAGGGCTTCCATTGCAGAGGGCGTGGAAGAACTCGGACTGAAAGGGGCCGAGGTCACCATATATCTTCCCGGGGGGAGGGAGATCGCAAAGAAGACACTTAACAGCCGTATCGGCATCATTGACGGCATATCCATACTGGGCACCACGGGTTTCGTTGAGCCCTGGAACGACCACCTTGGGGAGATGAAAGGGGATCTTATCCGGGATTCTGACAGGGTGGTGCTCACAACAGGCAGGATAGGCATACGCTATTCTACCATGCTCTTCCCGGACCATACGGTCGTGCTTGCAGGCAGCCGGATCAGCGAGGCCCTGGAAGCTGCAAAGGGTGATGTTGTAATATGTGGCCTTCCCGGACTTGTGCTCAAGTGGGGCAACCCTGACATGCTCACTGGCAGCGGCTTTGCAACTGTTGTGGAAATGCTTGAACTGGACCCGCAGAACGAGCGTCTGAAAAAAGCCTTTGAGATGGCCGTTGAAAAAGGCAAAGGTGCCCGTATCGTGGTTGTTGCCAGGGATGGTACCGTGCTGATGGACAGTGGAGAGAGCAAATGATAATCGTGGGTGTGGGGGTCGGTCCCGGAATGCTGACCCAGGAAGCCATCGGGACAATAAGCAATGCTCCTGTGGTCTATGGCTCTAAAAGGGCCATAGAACTTGCCCGGGAACACATAAGATGCGAAGCCCACCCCATCAAGAGTTTCAAGAACCTGCACCTTCTGCCTGCCGATGCAGTGATACTTTCCACAGGCGACCCCATGTTCTCCGGATTGGGTAAGTTCGCAGGAGAGAAAGACAGGGTCATTACGGGCATTTCATCCATACAGGCAGCATGTGCACGTTTTCATGTGGAGATGTCAAACCTTGCCATGATCACAGCCCACGGAAGGGACCCTGCGCCTGCAAAAGCGGCCCTGATCAGGGAGCTTGAGATGGGAAAGAATATATTCCTGCTACCTGCTGACAATTTCGGTCCGCAGGAGGTTGCTGCAATCCTTAAAGAAAGGGGCATTGATGCCAGGATATGCATATATGAGAACATCGGTTATCCTGACGAGCGTGCAGTTATCGGGAGTGTCAGCGAGCCGCCTCTAAATGAATCCGACATGTACTGCCTGCTGGTCGTCAGACGATCAGAATGATATTTTTTTCCGCCTGAAGTGACCGGATGTAAATGGTCAAAGAGTCTTTTTTGGCTTTTTTTAATAATTTGATTTGTTTTTTATTATATACATATATAATATTACTATTCACCAAAGTAGTATTACTCAGATAAATAATACTATTTACTATTATTACAAGTCGTTATCTTTATGTAGATTCATGATTTATCACCTTTATTAAATCAACTATAGTTGATTTGATATTTATATTGAAAAGGAAGGTGATTCAATTGCATATATTTGAAGGTTTTCTGCCCTCCCCATGGTGGCAGATATGGTTTGTGATCTCTATTCCTGTTATAATGTATGGTATGTACCAGCTGAACAGACTGGTTAGCAAGAAACGTGAAATAGTGCCTCTGCTTGCTGTTGCAGGTGCATTTATATTTGTACTTTCATCACTGAAACTTCCTTCTGTTACCGGGAGTTCCTCACACCCCACAGGTACCGGAATGGCAGCGATCCTCTTTGGACCTGCGATCACTTCTGTTCTCAGTGTCATTGTACTGCTTTACCAGGCCCTGTTCCTGGCACATGGGGGCCTGACAACACTGGGTGCAAACGTTGCATCAATGGGTATCATCGGTCCATTCGTTGCATTCATATTCTACAAAGCAGCATCAAAAGCAGGCATGAATTTCTACCTGAACGTGTTCCTTGCAACAGCCATAGCTGACTGGGTAACATATGTTGTAACTTCTTTACAGCTTGCTCTGGCTTTCCCTGCACCCGAGGGAGGCGTTATGGCTTCGTTTGTAGCATTTGGGACTGTGTTTGCGACAACCCAGGTACCCCTTGCTATGATGGAAGGAGCACTCACCGCACTGATCATGAAATATGTGGTACAGATCAAGAGCGATGTGCTTGTTGACCTGAACGTGCTCACAAGCTCTGCTGTCACAAAACTCAAGGAGACCATGCAATGAAACTCGAATACCTTGTCGGGATAGTTGTATTGATTTTTGCGGCCCAGTTCTTCTATGGGCTGGCCGCAAATCCGGGTTCTGAATTCGGTGGGGCGGACGGTGCAGCAGAAGATGTGATCGCGGAGTTGGATCCGGATTACGAACCGTGGTTTGGAGGCATCGGCTTTGAACCACCTGGTGGCGAGACCGAAAGTCTGCTCTTTGCCCTCCAGGCGGCATTCGGTGCCGTTATAATCGGATATGTCATTGGATATTATAAGGGAAAAGGTGAGAGTAACTGAACAAAACTGCGCCTCTGAGAGAAAGGCATGATCCACTTTATATTTTATTTGTCCTATTTCGGTTTTTGCTGTAATCGATTTATCGTGATAAGGAACGAAGACCGATCGGGGATGTATTTCAAGGCAGATCCATCCTGTCTTGACTTTTTTCAACGGGCAAAGTTCTGATTGATAGCGATTGTCTACGAAATGCTTATCTATGAAGCACCATATCTAATCTTCCTGCTGATGTAGACCAAAACAACTAAAATCAATTTTACTTTAATCTAAAACTGGTTTGGAACATGACACATATCCTTGATGATTATGCCGTATTGAGTCCACTCAGGTACAAGAATAACTGGCTCAAGCTGGCCATTGTTACCTTTGGCATCCTTACTGGCGTTTCGTCCAGCTCGCCCTGTGTTCCGTTTGTCATAGCCTTATGCATGGGTTTTGCAACTGTCCGTTTCGGAAAGATCTCTGCAGGGTTCTATCTGAGGCTGTTGGCTGCACCTGCCGGTTTTGTTTTAGTGAGTGCTGTGATCATAGCATTCTTCTTCGGAGAAGGTGCTAAATTATTTTCCTTAGGTGTCTGGGGCCTTACTCTGGGGGTGAGCGAAGCGGGCCTGAATATGGCCCTGCTGGTGCTCGCAAGGACCCTGGGAGGCATGTCCTGCCTCTTCTTCCTCTCTTTAACCACCCCCATGATAGAACTGTTCTCGGTACTCAAGGCTACAGGATTCCCTGACTCCTTTATTGAGATCGCGATGATGATGTACCGCTACATCTTTGTTTTCCTGGAAGTGGCAATGGGAGTGAAGTACGCACAGACGGTCAGGCTGGGGTACAGGGATTTCAGGACATCCTTCAGGTCCATGGTTATGCTTGGAAGCAACCTTTTCATAAGGTCATGGGAACAGGGAGAAAAACTCTATGTGTCGATGAACGCAAGGTGTTATGACGGAAAGCTGATACTGCTTGACGAAAAAAGGCCTGTTAAATTACCGGAGGTCGTGCTGACCATAGCTTACTTTGCACTGGTCGTCACGGTATACTACTTTAGCAGGGGCATGTTCATAGTTTGAGGTGAAAATATGGCGATACTGGAAACAAAGGATCTTGCTTTTTCCTACCCTGATGGCACGCTTGCCCTGGATGATATCAATGTCAGAATAGAACAGGGGAAAAAAATAGCATTCGTCGGCCGCAACGGATCAGGTAAGTCCACACTGTTCCTGGCAATGAACGGTACCCATCGGCCAAAAAAAGGCGAGATACGTTTCCATGGCAAACCCATGAAATACGATTCAAAGTCCCTCAGGGAGATCCGGAAGAACATCGGCATCGTTTTCCAGAACTCCGATGACCAGATATTCGCTCCTACGATCTATCAGGATGTAGCTTTCGGACCTGTCAATCTGGGCTATCCAAAGGAGAAAGTGGAGGAGATCGTTCACAGAACCCTTGAATACGTTGGCCTGACGCACCTTAGGGACAAACCTCCCCACCACCTGAGTGGTGGACAGAAAAAGAGGGTTGCCATTGCAGGCATTATTGCCATGGATCCCGAGATAATCATTCTTGACGAGCCTCTTGCAAACCTGGACCCCGTCGGGGCAGATGAAGTGATGGACCTGCTCAACGAACTGAACTATTTCGGAAAGACCATAATCATATCGACCCATGATGTGGATCTGGCCTACAGCTGGGCCGATTATATCTTTTTGATGAACGAACGCAGGGTGATCAGTGAAGGTATGCCGGATGAGATCTTCATGCAGGATGAGAACCTGAAAGCTGCCTCCCTTAAAAGACCTGTGACCCTTGAGATGTATGAGGAGATCAAAAGACGTGGAATGGCAAGGTACCAATGCTGCCCCAGGAATATCCCCGACCTCGTTCATGCACTGCGTTCTCAGCACCTGCTCTGGGTGGATGTACCGCCGGAAGTGAAGGAAGGGGACTACGTCAACCTTGGAATACTCTATGGGGAATATGCCCAGAACTCTGCCTACGAGGCTGCAAACTGTAAGGTCCTGCACATACATGATGATGGACTTGCAATCGTAGAAATGGACAGGAAGGCCTTCCGGGCAGGTTCCATCGGCATATATGACACGGCCAGGCATTCCAGAGAAGAGCTTTTACAGGTCATGGAACGTGACGGGATCGAGTGTGTGGGCGCCATGGGCAAGAGGAGCAAGCTCCTGGCAGAAAGGGATGAGATACATCTTGATGTGACCGCCGGAGTCGTCGACCGCTCCATACTCAATGCACTTTCAGGCCAGAGGTGTCTTATTCTGACAAACGGGGGGATGGTGTACCATGCGCTGGAAAGGATCAGGAACTATATGGATAACAGCGGGTTGAACATTCCAGTAAATATCCTTAATCCGGGATCAGAAGAGGTTGTGAAGCAGGAAACTGCCAGAAGTATGGAGACGTGAGGTCAGGACCCCTTTCTGATCGGTATTAAGGATGTGATGATATTATTCATACACTTCTATGTTCAGGCGCAGTTTTGCAATAGGCTCGAGTTTTTTCCAGACCACCGTTGCATCTTCCCTGAAGGTACATTTTTGAACTGCCTGGTTACAGAGCTCTCCGTTCAGTTCATAGATATAATAACCCTCATCCCCGTTTGTTGCTATTACATGTTCTTTTCCATTCCTTTTTCTGGTTTCGATGATAGCTACACCTTTCAGGATATCAAGCAGATTGCTTCCTTTTTTTACTTTCACGTTTTTGACCGGTGCCAGGATGTCAAGTGAGCTGGCAACATCTTTATTGCTGATCCCCAGGACATGTGTTTTCCCGTAGATGCGTCTTTCAATGATGTTCGCATTCTCAAGGATACTTACATGTTTTGATGCTACCGGAACCGACAGGTTCTGCTCGCGGGCCAGTTCCGAGATATATTTCTCATTCTCATAGAGGCTCTGGATCATCCTCAGGCGGGTTTTGCTGTCCAGTGCATAGAATAAGTCCAAGAATCGTGAAATTTCAGCCTCCGACCCATCTTTGTTATCTTTTGAGCTCATGTAAATATCAAAAGCATATATCATGTATAAAAATGTTCCTTAGACCCGTTGATATAATTCTTACAAGCATATCCATAAATAATAAAATTGTAGAGTGGCTGGACTTTATAACGTAATTAAAACAAAAAATGTCACCATGATCTTACAGAAAGGTGCATGGAATGATCCAAGTATTTTCGGCTAACAGGAGAGCTGACATCCAAAGCGGCGAAGTACACACAAAAATAGACATGGATGCAGGTACTTGAGACTATAAATGCTCACATAAAAGAAGGTTTGCAGATCTGAGGAACACCAGTCAATTGACCGTTGCCCGACAAGCATATTGCCAATTATTGCTGGAATCGGTCATCAGCAGAATACTGAAGACCTTTACATAAGCGAATTTCAAAGTTCCGGACACAGAGTGCCCATTGAGAAAAAAAGACCCTGTCACCAGACAGGACCCCAAAATCAAAGGAACTGGGACTTCAGGCTTTAACAGCAACCAGCGAAAGACCAAGTTTGCCTTCCACTTCTTCGATCTGCTTCAGTTCATCAGCTGACAGCTGTGCATTCTTGATGTCCTGTCCTGAAAAGGCCAGAAGCGTGACATCCAGCTTTTTCTCAAGTTCCTCAATGGCCTTTACTGTTGATTCGTCAAGTTTTGAATAGCTCCATAACATATATTAGTTCTCCATCTAATGTTAGCTTAAAGCTAACATGGCCCTAGAAAGACCTGGTGATATTAAAAGATTACTTTCGCTATGCTTAAAAAGTAGTTGCTATTAATTGAAATAGTCATGTTTATCTTCATTTTCAATGCCGCATCTGAGGATTTCAGGTAATGTGATTTACTTTTTTTTATAACAAATAGGATGATATTTCCGACGGTAGTCTGAAGAGAACACAGCAAAACAATTGATTTACAATCATCGTATTTACCATCCCATTTTAAGCATGAACAGTATCTTATAATGCAGCACTGCACATTTTTACACTGCAGAGGACTTCCTAACACCGGACATGTATTCTGGATGATGCCAGATGCACCGGAAATATACCGGAGGTTCAAAAAACATCTCTGTTAGTGGAAAAATACTTATAGTCCTGAATACTAATACGTGTAAACATACATTGGATATTTTCCTTTATGCAAATCCAGAATTGCAGGACGCACATGTCCACAAGCCTGAAAAGCACCATGGACATACATGAGCCGTGGACGATACATCACTCATGAGACAAACATAGCAGCCGGTTCAAGCCTTTCCTTAAATGAGAGTACCGTCTGGCCTTTGATAAAGGAAAGGTTTGAAGCGCACGTAATCAGCCAGCCATCATAGCTCTTTTTGTTATGCTGTTTTAGTGTTATTATTATATTAATAAATAACACATTATACATATTATTCTGGAAAATACCTGGAACATGACGATTTGTATAACATTTTAACACAAGAACCGATCCGGATAAATATTCCACCTACAGAGAAGCTTTTTGATCTTTAAAGTTGATTGTAATACGTAAATCCGGATATTTCATGACTTTTGGATTTCGAATGAAGAACTACCACTTCTATCCAGTAATAC
>JAFGCK010000062.1 GCA_016932675.1 Methanosarcinaceae archaeon
AAAGGTGTGACCGGTTCACCGATAGAGATGATAGGAGGTGAACCCGACTTCGAACATGTGCCTGTGAACGTAAAACCCAACATGGGGAAAATAGGCCCTGTTTTCAGGGGAAAGGCGAAAGCTATCATCGATGCCCTGGCCGATGAAAACCCAAAAAAGATCGCTGATGAGGCCCTAAAGGGCAGGATCACAGTCAATGTTGACGGTGAGCTCATAGAACTTGACCCTGATCATGTGGAGATCGAGAAGGAAGTTGTCTCTGCAGGAAGATCGGTGGATGTGCTCGATGTCTGCGGTTTTCCTGTTGTGATCGTAAGATGACACGGCCAGGTCAGAGAAGCCGGGGTGACCTCGAGAGTTGCTATTCACGTAACCTTTAAAAGTCACCCGGTCATATCAAATTCAGCTACTCTATTCAGTTGCAGGTGATCTGTTGAAAGTAAAATCCAGGGTCCAGATCAGGAAATCAGATAAGGTCAGGTTACTGCGGGAATTAAAATCCTCATTTGGTGATATAGTCGATACGTTCTCTGACAGAAAATTTGAAACGGCTACTGCTGACGAGATCCCTATTGTAATGATAGACGGGGAAGTGCTTCTTTTCAGGCTGGAGGACATTTACTTCCCTACCGTAAAAGGAGTACTTCAGCTTGGACTTAGAAAGAATGTCGTTGTAGTGGATGCCGGAGCTATTCGTTTTGTGGTCAATGGTGCTGATGTCATGTGTCCCGGGATAGTATCTGCGGATGATAGCATTGAAGAAGGCGACCCGGTGATAATCACAGAGGAAACACATGGTAAACCACTTGCAGTAGGCATTGCCCTGATCCCCGGGACCGGGATGCAGGCAAGTTCCGGCAAGGCAATAAAGTCTGTACATTATGTTGGTGACAGGCTGTGGAACCTTGACATCTGAAAGAAATAATTAATATACAATGACAGGGAATATAATTAAAAACAACAGTCTGAATCAGCTGTCAGGTAACAATTTAAGTAGTATCGATATTATTAATAAGCATCAATGTTTTTGAATACATGAGGGCGCATTATGGCAAAGATCATGAATAAGATATTTGGTGGCAGTGCTAAAACCACAACCGTTGAGGATGAATACACGGAACTCGATCTTACCAAGTATGAGGAAGTGCTTGATGAGGAACCCGCAGAAACCTATATCAGGGTAGCTGAGCTGACCAACCTGAATGAGCTGACCGCACTTAAAAAGGAGATATACGAAGGTAATATTGTGATGATCGATATCTCAAACATAAAGGCAGATAAACTCCTGCTTGACCGTGCATTAAAGGACCTCAAGGACGTAGTGGTCGATGTCCACGGTGACATTGCAGGGATCAAGGATGACCAGGTGCTTGTAACACCAACCGGCATCAAGATCGACAGGTCAAAGATCCTCGGTGGAAGGTATTGAGTGAAGATGATCCCTGCCGCAATTTCGTAACCGTCACTTCCTGTCCGCTTTGTCATGAAGAGCTTATCATCAACTGGCAGGGTGATGATATCCCATATTTTGGTGAGGTAATGTACATTACCTCAAAGTGTGCCTGCGGTTTCAGGTTCGCTGACACGATGATCCTGGCACAGCGTGACCCTGTAAGGTATGAGCTTAAGGTCAGGGATATTGATGATCTTAACAGCAGGGTCGTCCGTTCTACCTCTGGTACCATACGCATACCTGAGCTGGGAATTGATGTGGAGCCTGGCTCGATATCAGAGTCCTACGTGACCAATATCGAAGGTGTGCTCGACAGGATCCTGAACGTGGTTATCACAGCGACCAGGTGGGCGGAAAATGATGCTGATGATCAACGGTCATCCAGAGGGCTTGAGGTCCACCAGGCTCTCAGGGATGCCATGGAAGGTAATAGAGAGCTTACTGTGGTCATTGAGGACCCGCTGGGGAACAGTGCCATCATCTCTGAAAAGGCAGTATCAAGAAAACTCACACCAGAGGAAGCAGCAAAACTTAAGACAGGAATGATAGTTTTCGACACATCTTCTCCGGACATGGGTGTCGATGCGTGTGATACCGATAATTCGGTCACCGATTGAAGTTCCTGTCCTTTTAATACTATCTCTGTCCATTTTTGAACTCTCCCCTGATATCCGGTGAAATATTCCCCGGAAATCTCAGAAAACTTATATAAATTGCAAGCCGATATCTAATGCGTTGATTTTAATGGACTGTGGAGGTATCCGGACATGCGAGAGGAAAATGATCAGAAGGTAACAATGCCATTGATCGGTGATGATGCTCCTTCTTTCAGGGCCAGGACCACTCTTGGAATGGTCAATTTCCCGGATGATTACAGGGGTAAATGGGTGATATTCTTCAGCCATCCGGGGGATTTCAATCCGGTCTGTACCACCGAGTTCATAAGGTTCGCTGCAATGCAACGGGAATTCAGTGAGCTCAATGCTGAACTGCTGGGGCTTTCTGCTGACAGCAACCAGTCTCATATAGCGTGGCTTGAGGCTATCCGGGAAAAGGTGGAGTACAGGGGATTTAAGCATGTTGATGTCATGTTCCCTGTAATTGAGGATCTGAGCCTGGAGATTGCCAGGAAATATGGAATGATCCATCCGAATTCACATTATACTCCGGATGAGATGCTTAAGAGGTTCGAGCGCTCGGGAGGTAAATCGTATCTACAGGAGTTCAGCACTGAAACTGTCCGTGCAACCTTTGTGATCGACCCGCAGGCAAAGATACGTGCAATGTTCCAATATCCGTTCTCCAATGGAAGGAACCTTGATGAGATCAAAAGGCTGCTGATGGCCATACAGAAATCAGATAGGGAACATGTATTCACTCCTGAGAACTGGCAGCCGGGCGATGATGTAATAGTCCCTGATCCCTCCACCTGGCCTGAGGTAAAAGAAAGACTGGAAGCTCCGGCAGAAAGCAAAAAATGCGGGACATGGTTCCTGTGCCTCAAAGAGGACAGGCAGGATTAGGTCACTTCTTTTCTGTCTGCCTGTCCTGCAGGCATTTTCTGTCTGTATTTGAAAGGAAATGCCTATAAGCAATGTACTTGTTTAAATAGCCAGGATCAAGTGGTTCATACAGGTGAATATATGTCAGAACAAGAGAAAGAGGCCGCACTTCCTTCAAAGGAAAATTTCAGTGAATGGTATAACGACATCCTGCAGAAAGGCGAGATAATGGATGTCCGTTATCCTGTCAAAGGTCTGTATGTCTGGTATCCTTTTGGTTTCAACCTCAGGAGAAACGTATATGAAATTATTCGTAAACTTCTTGACAAAGACCATCAGGAGACTCTTTTTCCTCTTTTGATCCCGGAAAATGAGTTCATGAAAGAAGCTGAGCACATCAAGGGCTTTGAGGATGAGGTTTACTGGGTAACCCACGGAGGCACAACCCCTCTTGATATTAAACTGGCACTGCGTCCTACCAGTGAGACTGCTATCTACCCAATGTACAGGCTATGGATCCGCTCCCATGCAGACCTGCCCCTCAAGCTTTACCAGATCGTCAATACTTTCAGGTATGAGACCAAGCATACGCGTCCTCTTATCAGGCTGCGCGAGATAACGTCCTTCAAGGAGGCACATACTGTCCACGCTACCTGGGATGATGCGGCAGCTCAGGTTGATGAGGCTATCAGGATCTATACCGAATTCTACCGCAGGCTTGCTATTCCTGTCCTTCCTTCAAAGAGGCCTGACTGGGACAAGTTCCCTGGAGCTGATTATACCATTGCCACCGATGCCCTCATGCCTGACGGTAAGACACTTCAGGTCGGTACTGCCCACCATCTGGGGGACAACTTTGCCAGGACCTTCGATATCCAGTATGAGGACGCCGAAGGTGAGCAGGTCTATGTCCACCAGACATGTTATGGTATCTCGGAACGCTCTGTTGCGGCATTGATATCCATACACGGGGATGATAAGGGACTTGTGATGCCGCCGGAAGTTGCTCCTGTGCAGGTTGTGATCATTCCTATCATCTTCGGGGAAGCCGGGGATGTCCTCCGGGCATGTGAAAAGGTCCGGGATGCGCTGGAGGCTGAAGGCATACGTGTCAGGCTGGATGCAGGTGACAGCCGTCCAGGTGCCAAGTATTATAAATGGGAAATGAAAGGTGTTCCTGTAAGGCTGGAGATAGGTCCCAGGGACCTCAGGAACAATGCCGCAATGCTTGTGCGCCGTGACACAGGCGAAAAGCAGCAGGTGCCTCTTGATAATATAGGGAATGAGGTTCTTGCCAGGTTCTCTGCTATACAGGATGCCCTCTATGAGAAGGCAAAAAAGGAGCTTGACAGGCGTATACTGGATTGCATGAGCCTTGATGAGGTCAAAGGGAACCTTTCAAAGGGCATTGTAAAGGTATTCTGGTGTGGTGAAAAGGACTGCGGCCTCAAACTCGAGGAGGAAGTGGGAGCAGGCATCCTTGGCATACCAACCGGGCAGGAATGCTGTCAGGGCAAGTGTGTTGTGTGCGGTGCCGATGCGGACACCATGGTCTATGTTGCAAGAACCTACTGAAACTCTACTTCAACTGTCTGGAAAATAACATATACACCCTGTAAAATAGGTAAATTGATCATTATGGATTCCTTATCACCCGAAAATACCATTTTGCCTGAAAGGCCTTTGTTCGTATGTGTTCTCGCCAATACCGCAACTGCCTACATAGAGGGTCTTTCGGCAGCAGGAAAATCCGCACAGCTTACAGACTATACCCCTGCAGGGGATGCAGAGGTTTTGTATAAAGGGACGATAATCGATATCCCTATACTTCCGATGACCCCCCCCTATGACACTCCGACCCCTGCATTGATAACAAGGGCTTCTCTCCAGTTAACAGGTGTACCCCATATCCTGGTGAATGCAGGTCTGAGGGTCCTGCCTGCAAAAGAGGTCCCTCTTGTGGATATAGGAGGCAAGCCGGGTGAAGATATCCGCGGACCTGAGGCTGTAAGGGATGTCAGGAAGGTCTTTGATAATGCTTTCAGGCTGGGGCAGGAACTATCTGAAAAACATGACTTCGTAATGATCGGCGAGAGCATCCCGGCAGGAACAACGACTGCGAATGCAGTGTTGCGATCACTTGGTTATGATGGGAATGTAAGCAGCAGTTCGTCTTTGAACCCACTCCCGCTTAAAAGGAATGTGGTGGAGTCTGCTATGAGGTCATCCAATATCACATTTGGCTCGCTTCGGGATGATCCCTTCAAGGCTATCGGCTGTGTGGGTGACCCGATGATGGTCGCAGTTGCAGGTCTTGCCGCAGGTCTTGGCGATACCCGTGTGATACTTGCAGGAGGTACCCAGATGGAAGCTATCTATGCTGTCATTAAACATCTGGGATATCCGACGGACAATATGATGATCGTGACAACAAGCTATGTTGTTGATGACGTTTCTGCTAATTTCGCAGAGATCGCTGAGCAGCTGGGTGCAAGATGCTACGGTGTGGACCCTTGTTTCGGCGAATCAGAGTCGAAGGGGCTGCGGCAATATGAACTCGGTTTTGTCAAGGAAGGTGTGGGGGCTGGTGGTGCCATGTACCTTGCCCTTATGTACGGCAGATCCAGGGCAGACATACGTTCGGAAATAGAAGGTCTCTGTTCTGAGCTGTGCAAGCTGGGAAGTCTTGACCGTGTGAAATGTGAGGAGAATTGCTCCGGTGAGCCAGGTTGTCAGTAATATGAGGTGCGGTACCGCCAAATATATCTTATATAAGATTTATTGAGGGGTACTGCCTGGATTTATGGGGCTGTGGCCTAGTCCGGCATGGCGACGGGCTCCAGCGGATAAATGATGAACAACGGGTCTACTGAGGCTTATCCGACGGGATCGGCCTGTGAGGAACCGTTGGAGCACTGATAAAGGCTCTTTAACAAATGCTGTATTTTGCAGCAGTTCGGAGAGACCCGTCGATCGTGAGTTCAAATCTCACCAGCCCCATATGCTTTTTTGATCCGGGTCAGTGCCTATCACTTGCACAATGTCTTATATGCTGACAGTCCCAGATCCATTCATATGATCATATGAAGACAGTAAATGCAGAAAAATTAAATAACCATCATATTTATATTGAGACGTATTTATTAGTCAGGAATGTGCAGTAAAATGGAGTATATGGTGCATGCAGAAAAGTGACAAAGTGCTCATAGTTGATGACGAACAGGCCATCGTGGAGTTAATGGGACTCTATCTGATATCAGATTATGAGGTCATCAATGCCTATAATGGCAGAGAGGCATTGAAAAGGGTAAAGGCTGACAAGCCGGATATTGTCCTTCTTGATGTAATGATGCCTGATATGAATGGTTATGAGGTCTGCAGGATCCTGAAAACTTCAGTTGAGACCCAATTTCTGCCCGTTGTCATGGTTACGGCATTATCTGGCAAGGATGACCGTATAAAAGGTATTGAAGCAGGGGCCGATGAGTTCCTTGGTAAGCCTGTCAACAGGCTGGAACTGGTTACGAGGGTGAAATCACTGCTCCGTACAAAACATCTTCAGGATAAGATACTGACCGAAAGGAACGATGCAATGAACTATCTGGACGAGGCAGGTTTCATTGCTGTCATCATAGACCCGCAGTTGAAAATAAATCTTATCAACAAGAAGGGCAACGTGGTCTTTGGCTATGAGGAGTATGAGCTGATAGGCCAGGATTTTGTGAACACATTGATAAATGAGGATATGAGGCCTGATGTAAGGGCTTCCCTTGAAGCGGCTTTATCAGAGGGGTCTGATCTTCCGGATTATTCAGAAGTGAAAGTGGACTGCAAGGATGGCAGGAAGATCCTTGTTCGCTGGTACGATTCTCTTCTCAAAGATGACGATGGCAATGCTGCCGGGATAATTTGTTCCGGTGAAGACCTGAGCATATTTGAAAGGTGAACAGTGACGCCGGATGACAGGACATACTGCATGTCATTCCTCTTCAGTGGTCTCGCATTTACTGCAGTTGTTCCTGCTGACTACGTCCTTCGTAATGCAGACTATCCATTTTTTGTGCAGTATCAGGTGTACTCCCACCAGTACTGTCATTAGTACGGCCGAACGGTTGTGTATCAGTATCCAGCTGGCCTTGCTCAGTCCAAGGTACTCCTGAAATCTTCCATGCGGCACTCCTTCGGGTATTACGAGATACATCACAAGCCCGGTGATCGTGACCACGATGAACAGCAGTGTGAGAACAATATCTGTAAGGTAATTTGCTTTTGTCCTGTTCATTGAGGCCAGACTGTAGCTTACATATAAAACGATTTTGCCTGTTGGGTGGCAAAAAAGTTTAAATCATATCAGTGGTTACTAATCCTGTTTCATTGTCGGGATATGTCCCGTAGGAATGTGGCTTTTATGAAAGCTGAACCGTGAAACAAGAAAATGGAACAAGGTGAATATATTGTCCAGATCATTTTACGGATACATCAAAGATGCATGGAAGAACCCTGACGAAACTTATGTCAGTGAGCTCAGATGGGAAAGACTTCAGGAATGGAGAAAGGAAGGATCTGTTACAAAGATCAGGCGTCCTACACGTATCGACCGTGCCCGCTCACTTGGTTATAAGGCGAAGCAGGGAATAGTTGTTGCCCGCGTACAGGTGCGCAGGGGTGGTCTCAGAAGGTCCAGGTACGTGCGCGGAAGGCGTACACATAACATGGGTAAGAACAAGATCACCGCAGGCAAGAGCATCCAGAGGATCGCTGAAGAGCGTGCCGGGAGGAAATTCCCTAACATGGAAGTACTGAATTCGTACTGGGTGGGAGAGGACGGTAAACTGAAGTGGTACGAAGTGATCCTTGTAGACCCCAGCCATCCTGTTATCAAGAGCGACAGGAACCTCAACTGGATCTGTACCAGTTCCCACAAGGGACGTGCACAGCGTGGTAAGACCAGTGCAGGCCGCAAGGGCAGAGGTATAATGACACGTGGTACCGGTACTGAGAAGACCAGACCAAGCATCAGGTCAAACCAGAACAGAGGCAAGTGATCCACTACATCGACCTGCGTGTGATCGCGCATTCAACAGAAGATCCTTCCAGGGTCAGAAAGGCCCTGAATTTCTTTTTACCTGGTTCCACTGATAGAAAAGACCTGTCAGTTGTTGGTGATGCTGTGGCGCTTATTGATGCAAAGGGCCATTACGGTAATTCTATTAAGATCTTCAGTGCACATATCTCACGCAAACAGGATTCAGAAGCCCTTGCCTTATTTATCAGGCAGAACATGTCCGATGAGGATGCAGGGCTACTTCGTTCAGAGATGCCGGACCGTCTTGATGATGAACAGGTATTCCATATGAGGTTTGACAAACAGGCAGCCTTTGAGGGACGTCTGGAACTGACATCCTCCTCTGATGCAATTTCTGCCAGGGTGAAGATCGCCACATATCCCAGGAACAGGGAAAAGGCTGGAAGGATCTTGGAGGAATTATTTGGTTGAATCCGGATTCTATGACCTTTATGTTTGTTCTGGTCCCGAGAGCAGTGATAAGGTCGAAGAGTTAGCTGCAATTGCAAAACATCTGGGATACAGTGGCATTGCTATCAATTATCCTGATGATCATAAGGACCTGAACGTCACTGTCGTTCCTGAGGGTATCGAACTATTCTCCGGGGTCATGATCAGGACTCAAAACGCCTCAAAGTTACATGGCATTGTTGAAAAATACCGGAACAAGGTAGACATCATAACAGTGAATGGTGGCAACGAGAGCGTCAACCGTGCTGCTGTGGAAAACCCCAGGGTCGATCTTCTGACGCACCTGAACACAGGTCAGGAGAGCGGCTTCAATCATGTGCTGGCAAAGGCAGCCAGCGATAACAGGGTTGCCATATCTTTTGACCTTGGCGATCTGATACGGTTCAGGGGAGGCAGCAGGGTACATGCACTAAGCAATCTCAGGAAGAACCTGCAGCTTGTAAGGAAGTATGATGTGCCTTTTATCCTTACCAGCAGTCCCGTGTCATGCTATGATATGCGTGCTCCCAGGGAACTGATAGCTCTGGCTTCATTGTTTGGCATGAGCCGCGAGGAAGCAATATCGGGCCTTAGCACGATCCCAGAAACTCTCATATCGCGGAACCGTCCCCCGGAAGGTTACCTCTATGAAGGTGTCCAGGTGATCGGAACTGAAATGACAGGTGAGGAAGGAGATGATATCAAATGAAGGTCCTTCCCCCTACACAGCGTTCCAAAAAAAGGTATCTGGCATTTGAAATCATTTCTGAGGCACCCGTCAGGAGGGAAGACATGATAAGGGAAATTTTCTCAGCCGCAGGTTCACTTCTTGGTGATGTGGGTTCAAGTGAATGTGCCCTCAGACTGCTTGCCTTTGAGGATTCCATGGGAATTGTCCGCTGTTCTCCTGACAGGACCGATAATACGCGTGCTGTGCTTGCAACTATCAGGGATGTGAAGGGTACAAGGGTTCTATGCCATGTGCTGGGGATCTCCGGGACAGTCCGGGGTGCAACAAAAAAGTATTTAGCAGGTGCGGATATATTTAGCCCGAAAGAACAGTCACATATAAATGAGTAGAATGCATATTGCAGTACGAAGGATACAGGTTACCGGTACGGAGAATACAAGTTACTGTTTACTATTTTAATAAGGAGATGAAATTAAGATGCAAATGACACCACAGATGGGTTATGATCGTGCAATTACTGTCTTCAGTCCCGATGGGCGTCTTTTTCAGGTAGAGTATGCCAGGGAGGCCGTTAAGAGGGGTACGACTGCGGCTGGTGTGAAGTCAAAGGACGGAGTGGTACTTCTTGTCGATAAGAGAATAACGAGCAAATTGATCGAGGCTGAATCCATCGAGAAGATATTCCAGATAGATGATCACATCGGTGCTGCTACATCCGGTCTGGTTGCAGATGCCCGCGCACTGGTAGACAGGGCAAGGGTAGAAGCCCAGATAAATAAAGTATCTTATGACGAACAGGTAGGAGTAGAAGTACTTGCAAAGAAGATATGCGACCACAAGCAGAGCTATACTCAGTATGGTGGTGCCCGGCCGTATGGTACTGCTCTTCTGATTGCAGGGGTGGATGATTCCAGGCCACGTTTGTTCGAGACCGATCCGAGCGGCGCACTGCTTGAGTACAAGGCGACTGCTATCGGTGCCGGGCGGAACTCCTTCATGGAGATATTCGAGGCCGATTATATTGACGATATGGATATGGAAACTGCTATTATGCTCGGCATGAAAGCACTTTACAGGTCCACGGAAGGTAAACTCAATGCAGCAACCCTGGAAGTAGGTCTTGTCACCCTGGAGGAAAGGAAGTTCAGGAAACTTTCTGAGGATGAGGTCGAGAAATATGTAGACCGTATCCATGAAGAACTGAAAGATGAGTTTACAGGCAAAGAAGAAAACACCGAGAACCCGGAAGAAGGGTCTGAGGAATAAACATAATTCAAAGTTTATGAAAGGGGTGAATGCAAATGGTATCACTTGATGAAGCTGTGATCGCAAGGCTCAGGAAAGGCAAGAACCAGTTCGAAGTACTGGTCGATCCGGACGGGGCGTTTGCTTTGAAGAGGGGCGAAGATGTCAAGATGGAAGGTATACTTGCTGTTGAATCTATATTCTCTGACGCACATCAAGGAGACCATGCAGCAGAATCCGACATTGAGAGCACATTTGGTACCTCTGATGTAATGGAGATCGCCAGGCAGATCATTGAGCATGGCGAACTCCAGCTGACCACGGAGCAGCGCAAACTCCTCCTTGAAGAAAAGACCAATAAGGTCATAACTGTTATAGTACAGAATGCGATCAATCCTCAGACAAAGACCCCGCATCCGCGGGCAAGGATCGAGAAGGCCATGGAAGAGGCAAAGGTCCACATAGACCTTTCCAAGAGCGTGGATGAACAGGTCAATATTGTGATGAAGGCCATTCGTCCTATAATACCCATCAGGTTCGAGGAGGTCGATGTAGCAGTAAAGATCCCTGCGGAGTATGCCGCCAGGGCTTATGGAGATGTCTCAAAGTTTGCGAATCTCCTGAAGAACGAGTGGCAGAACGATGGTTCCTGGGTTGCTGTTGTGAGAATGCCGGCAGGTCTGCAGAATGATTTCTATGGCATGGTGAATCACCTGACCAAAGGTGATGTTGAAACTAAATTATTATGAGGATGGATAATGGAGCGAGAAATTGTACTTCCGGGGCAGCTTTTGTCTGAGAACAAGACAGATTCGGGTCCTGGCACTTATGTGAAAGATGGGAAGGTCTATTCTCTATTATACGGGATCAAGAACACAAGAAATAAGATCGCCGTAATCCCTTTCTCTGGAAAATACATTCCTTCAGGCAAGGATTTTGTGATCGGTACTGTGATCGAGGTGACCCCTTCAAACTGGATATTCGACATTGGTTCACCATACGATGGCTTGCTCCATGTTTCTGAGTATCCAAAAAGAGTGGAATCTGACAGGATGCCGGGAATAATGGATGTCGGTGATTCCGCACTCCTGCGTGTTAAAGATGTAAATCCATCCATGAAGGTGGAACTCTCGATGCGCGAGAGGGGGTTAAAACCCCTGAAAGTGGGAAGGATAATTGAAGTTGTTCCTGCCAGGGTTCCCCGGGTCATAGGTCATGGCGGTTCAATGGTCTCAATGCTCAAAAAAGAAACTGGTTGTGAGATCTTCGTGGGTCAGAACGGCCGGATATGGATAAATGGGAACGACAGTGATCTGGATCATCTCACTGAAGCAATAGAGATGATCATGCAACAGTCACATACAACGGGATTGACAGAGAGGGTCTGCCAGTTCCTGAGAAATGAGAAAGATGTTGCTGATGCAGAAGAATCTATTGATGCTGAGGAAGATCTTGCAGAGGAAGAAGAAGCCGAAGACGAAGATGAAAGCGAGATCGCTGAAGATACCTATCGAAAAGTAGATGCGCTTCTTGATGAAACAGATGAGTGATCCGGAAAGTACTTTTGTAAAATGCAAGCGGCAGATCGCGTGTATATTGGAGAATTAGTATGAATGATAAACCTGAAAAGTTCATTGACGAGAATGGTTTACGCCTCGATGGAAGGCAAATTAATGAAATTAGACCGATGACGATCAAAATAGGAGTACTTTCCCGGGCGGATGGCTCCTGTTATCTGGAATGGGGAAACAATAAGGTACTGGTGGCAGTCTATGGTCCAAGGGAACTTCATCCGCGAAGATTGCAGAAATCCGATTCTGCCCTTATAAGATATAGATATAATATGGCGGCCTTTTCTGTTGAGGAACGTGTACGTCCCGGTCCCAGCAGAAGAAGTATCGAAATTTCCAAAGTAAGCCGTGAGGCATTCGAACCTGTAGTAATGACACAGCTTTATCCTGGCGCAGTTATCGATGTCTTTGCAGAGGTGCTTCAGGCTGATGCAGGCACAAGAACTGCTGCGATCAATGCAGCTTCCATAGCTCTCGCAGATGCCGGTATTCCTATGAAGGGCCTTGTTGCTGCCTGTGCTGTCGGAAAGGTCGATGACAAGCTGGTGCTTGACCTGAATAAGCCGGAGGACAATTATGGTCAGGCCGACCTCCCGATAGCAATGACCCAGGACGGCGATATCACACTCGTTCAGATGGACGGGGACCTTTCCCAGGAAGAGTTCAAACAGGCTGTTGAAATGTGCAAGGAAGGTTGCCGCCAGATCCTTGAGATCCAGAAAGAGGCTCTAAAGAATAAGTTTGCCGACGATACCGCTGTTAACATACCGGATGATATTGATGAAGTGACCTATGTTGAGGCTATCGTAGAATTCGATATCGAAGAGGATGAATATCCTGAAGAAGATGATATCTCCGGTGAATCAGAGGATGAAGATGAAGACACTGGATCTTTGGATGAAGAGGGAGAGCCGGAAGATATAGAAGAGGAATTCATCGATATCGTTGAAGAAGCGGCCGATGAAGAGGAGATTACTGAGGGAAGTGATATCCGTGAGCAATGAAGTAGTGTCTGTTTTAAAAAGGGATTATATTTACAACCTTATGCTCAAGGGAAAACGTATCGATGGTCGTTCCTTTGATCAGGTAAGGGACATTGACGTACAAACCAATGTCATTGATAAGGCTGAAGGCTCTGCATGGGTAAGGCTGGGAGATACAGAGGTTCTTGTGGGCATTAAACTCCAGGTGGGAACCCCCTTCCCGGATTCTCCCGGAGAGGGTGTCATTATCACCAGTATGGAGCTCAACCCGATAGCTTCTCCTGATTTTGAGGCAGGCCCTCCCCGGGAGAATGCCATTGAGATGGCACGTGTGACCGACCGGGGTATCCGTGAGTCAGGCGCAATCGATTTAAGTAAGTTGTGTATTACGGAGGGAGAAGAAGTATGGATGATATTCATTGATGTCCATGTTCTCAATAATTCCGGAAACATTCAGGATGCTTCATCTTTGGGTACGATCGCAGCCCTGCTTACCACTACCATACCTGCAGAGCGTGCAGGAAAGGGTGATGACATGGCGATGCCTGTAACGGATATTCCCCTGTCGGTAACAGTGGTAGATATAGGAGGCTCCCTGATGGTCGACCCGGGACTTGATGAGGAAACGGTGTGCGACACAAAGATAACCATTGTTTCAAATCAGGACGGCTCGATCTCAGGAATGCAAAAGAGCGGTGATGGGGCACTGACAGAGGAACAGTTGCTGAAGGCCGTGGAAATGTCATGTGCGAAAGCAACCGAGCTACGAGAGGCTTATCTGGCAGACATCTCGAACTAATCACATCAATATCTAAAAATCACATTTGATTCAAGGAGATCAGATTCATGGCAAAGAAATATACACGGAAAGGGCGCGTATCCAGATCAGCAGGCAGATTTGGTGTACGATACGGAAGAAAGGACCGCAAACTGGTAGCGGACCTGGAAGAAAAAATGCGCATGCCTCATATATGTGCTAAATGCGCACGTCCTACGGTTAGCAGAGTTGGCACTGGTGTCTGGAAATGCAGCAAATGCGACTATACTTTTGCAGGCGGGACATACCTCCCTCAGACAAGTGTAGGTAAGACTGTTGCACGTTCTGTCAGGAAAGCCACTGAAAAGATAGAGTAAGATGAGTATGGATTACAAGTGCACCAGATGCAAAAGAAATGTTGAGATCGACTACGAGTATACAGGTATCCGCTGTCCCTACTGCGGACACAGGATACTTGTGAAAGAGCGTCCGACATCCATCAAGCACATCAAGGCAATTTAGAAGAAGATGCAAATAACTTCTTCTCGCAAGCCTTCTGCTGGCACGCGTACATTATGTAAGTTGCTGGCGTCATTTTATGACTGCGATTATTTCAATCGCGGTAAGATGGGCATGGAGGATGTTCTGGGCCAGACTGAAGGCTCTACTCTCATGATCGTGGGTGAATATCACGGCAACCCCGGTAGTATCACCATGTATGATCCCCATGGGTCCTGCGTTCTCTCACTATATGTCTCTTTATCCCTGTCCACAGAACCCTATCCCCGATCCAGACAGACAAAGCCATTCATTGAAGGGGAAGGTGAGCTTGCTTCCCTATTTTCCAGATTGCTCCAGCCTGATCCAGTTGAAGATGCTTTCAGGCCTTTGAAAATGCTGGTCTCAGATAGCCGTCTCGATTTTCTTGAAGCGGACCTGACCCTTTTTAGCCTGAAGGTCAGAACCTACAGGATATCCGATGGTGATGACAATTGCAGCTGATCACGGAGTCTGTTTTTGAGACCTCAGCAGCCTTTTCAATATACAGGTCATTGAAGCCTGAAATTGAAACACCGGTGACGGACAGGTCCAGGATCAGGTTAAAGGCTGATAGTTCACACCTGTACCTTACAATAGAAGCTGAAGACCTTGTATCCATGAGATCCACTCTGAATACCTGGTTAAGGCTGATCCAGGTGGCTTATGAAGTGTATGCTGTAACAACTGATACGTATGTATAACTTACACAGCTTTTAAGGAAAACGAACCTGGACTCGCTGTTTAACTGCTACCTGAATTATGGAAACATTAAAATCACTTCAGGTTTATTGGTATGCCAGGTGAAACCAAATGAGTACACAAATACCTCCACAGGTACAGAATCAGCTGGCACAATTGCAGCAAGTGCAGCAGCAGGCGCAGTCACTTGCAATGCAGAAGGCCCAGATGGAATCCTTGCAGAAGGAATCCGAGATGGCGCTCGAAGAGCTTGAGAAACTCCCGGAGGATGCGGTTGTCTACAGGACAGTTGGTGAACTGCAGATAAAGACCGGCAAAGACGAAACTGTTGCTAAGATAAAGGAAAAGGTAGAGACGCTTTCCCTGAGGCTTCAGTCCATCTCGAGACAGGAAGAGCGTATTTCCAAGCGTTTTACACAACTTCAGGAACAAATAGAACAGGCAATGGGGAAGCAGGCAGAATAAGCCTATTTTCTCACAGCCGATTTACTCGGATTATCTTTACTGGTGATCAGGGGTTTCCATGCAAGTTGAAGAACTGGAGTTTTACAATAGACTTCTGGATTATTCAAACATTCTCTACTTGTGTCATCGTAATGCAGATCCAGATGCTGTGAGCAGTGCTTTTGCCCTGTCCGAAGCCATTGGTGGGACCATCGGGCTGGTGGAAGGTTGTAATCGTGTTGCTTCACTTCTTATTGATAAGCTTAAGATAAAGGTGGTGGAGGATCCGGATCCATCACAATACGATATTACTCTGGTAGTGGACACATCTACCATTTCACAGCTGAATGACATAGAACTTGGTAAGTATTGCGTTATCGACCATCATGCTACTACGGCACTTATCGATAACGCGGAATTCTACCTGCATCGCCATGCCACCTCGACCGCAGAGATTGTTTTTGATATTCTTCGTATAATGGGTGCACCCATAATGCGCAGGACGGCACTTGGTCTTCTCACAGGTATCATAACAGATACCGGGCATTTCAAACATGCAACGGCTGATACTTTCAGGACGGTGTCGCAGATCATCGAAACAAGCGGAGTGGAGTATGCTGAGGTCCTTGAGATGATGTCCTCGACCCCGCAGGACATATCCATGCGCATAGCCATGCTCAAGTGTGCCACAAGGGCCAATATCGAGCGTGTTGACGACTGGCTGATCGTTGATTCCCATGTGAATTCCTTTGGAGGCTCTGCATCCTCCATGCTCCTGAATATCGGGGCAGATGTCGCTCTTATTGCTACTTCACGCGACAGGAATGTAAGGGTCAGTGGAAGGGCAAAGCGTGATGCGGTGAACTGCGGTGTGAACCTCGGCAAGATCATGGAAGATGTCAGTTCCGGCTATCAGGGCACCGGAGGAGGTCATGCAGGTGCGGCCGGAATAGATGTAGTTGCGGATATGGATGTCATAATCAAAGAATGCAGGGACAGGGTTCGCAGTATCCTTCAGGGAAAGCCGAATCCTTCTATCTGCGAGGTCATACAGGAAGAATCAGAATAAGCCAGAAAGGGTGATCGAATGATAGATTACTGGAACCCATTGATCGAACGCATGCCGGTTGAAGAACTGGAAAAAATGCAGGAAGAGAAGTTGAAACACCTGGTGAATTATGTTTACCAGCATTCGGATTTTTACAGGAAACGTTTTGATGATGCGGGGGTGGCCCCTGGGGACATCCAGACACTTGATGACCTGAAGAAATTGCCTTTTACATATAAGAGCGATCTCAGGGACACCTATCCTACGGGAATGTTCTGCGTCCCCAATGAACAGCTTGTGCGCTTCCATGTCTCATCCGGGACCACAGGGAAGCCAACTGTTGTGGGTTACACCAAGAACGATATCGACGGGTGGACCACTTCCCTTGCAAGGGCGATGACATCGATAGGAGTTGGAAGGGGTGACATTATACAGGTCGGTTACGGCTACGGTCTTTTCACCGGTGGCCTTGGTGCCCACTACGGCGCTGAGGAAATAGGTGCAACTGTCCTTCCAACAAGCTCGGGAAACACTGAAAGACAGATAGAACTGATGCAGGACCTCAGGTCGACGGTCATTGCCTGCACTCCTTCGTATTTCCTCTTCATGAACGAGGTTGCCAGCAAGGCAAATGTGAGCATCAGGAACGATACTGACCTGCGTGTAGGAATATTCGGTGCGGAACCATGGTCAGAGGAAATGCGTGCAAGGATCGAGGAGGCGACCGGCATAAAGGCATATGATATATACGGCACATCGGAACTCAGCGGACCCCTTTTTACAGAATGCCAGTACCAGGACGGTATTCACATCTGGGCTGACCAGTTCCTCATAGAGGTCATCGACCCTGAGACCGGCGAGCAGCTGAAAGATGGTGAGAGGGGTGAACTTGTCATTACCACACTGTTCAAGGAAGCACTCCCCCTGGTCAGGTACAGGATCGGTGATATCACTGTCATTAACAGGCAGCCGTGCCGGTGTGGAAGGACCCATCCGCGTATCATGCGTGTTCTCGGGCGTGCCGATGATATGCTTATCATCCGTGGTATCAATGTATTCCCGGGCCAGATAGAGTCCGTGCTCATGAACATTCCGGAAGTCGGCGAGCACTTCATGATCGTTGTGGACAGGGTGGATGAACTCGATGTCATGACGGTCCAGATTGAGATGACAGACCAGGCCTTCAGCGATAAGGTAAATGACATAATTGCCCTAGAGAAGAGGGTGGGTTCTGCCCTTAAGAATGTCCTGAACATCTCCGTCAGGGTCGAACTGGTGGAAAGCGGAACGATCCCCCGTTCTATGGGTAAGGCCAGAAGAGTTACAGACAACAGGAAGTTATAATATCACATAGAATATAATTTTATTAAGAGGTGTTTTCATGGAAGACAAGATCATCAAACAGATATCCCTTTTCGCGGAGAACAAGCCTGGAAGACTTGCCAACATCGCCAGGAATTTCAGTAAGGCCGGCATTAACATCAGGGCCTTTACAATAGCAGAGGCAGGTGATTTTGGCATTATCCGGATGGTCGTGGACAGGCCGGACCATGCACATGATGTACTGCATGATGCGGGCTTCACCGTATCTGAAACAAATGTCCTCGGCGTGGAGATGGAGGACGTGCCCGGAGGCCTGGGCAGGATAGCAGATGTCCTGGGTGAGAAGAACATAAACATAGACTATGCCTATGCCTTTGTCACAAAGACGGAGAAGGCGCTGCTCATTCTCAGGGTCAACGATATCGAAGCTGCTGTCAAGGTCCTGCAGGATGCCGGTGTGAAGCTTATCGACATGGCAGATATCCAGCAAATCTGATCTGCAGGACAATCTCTTCTTTTTTTTTACCAGGTCAACCACCAATATTTTATATTTCGTACTGTTATTTCCTGCAAATGAATGCCGGTACACCTGTAAAAGTGCCCAGCAGGCAGAATAGCAAGCTTGGGGGCTCCCACACGACCATCATTGGCGATCGCCAGGGTAAAAAGCTTGTAGCCCTGATAAGCCAGCACCCGGAGGTCAAGAAGATAATCCCCTCAGTGATAACTGTCAGGGGGAAAGGCAGTGCAGGTGGTATCATATCGGCAAAGGTGCTCCGTCCGGATGAAAGGGGAAACCTCCGGATGTTAATATCGCATGGTACTTCTTCACAGGAGCTCAGGATCGTAACCACTGTGAGCAGTGCTCCTGAAGGTGAGCGTGTGATGGAAGAGCTCAATGCAATACTCACAGCCGACTGAGCGCAAAAGGACAGCCGACTGAGCAGAAAAGGGTGTATAATATGTTCATCGGGATTGATCACGGTACAACAGCAATGCGTTTTGCATCTCTTGATATGGACGGGTCCACGACCGGCAAACTGGAGATCTCCCGGCAGGATGCTGCCTCAATGACTGAAGCGGAGGTTGTCTCCCTTATAGAGGAAAGGTTCGGTGTAAGCAGAACTGAGATAGGGATGGCGGCCGTCACATATTCCATGGGTGACAGCATCACATCGATCGAAAGTATCGGGGCCGTTAAGAACCGGGGCGTCAGGAGCATCGAAGGTGCGGGAAAGAAGACCGGCGGCGGCAGTCGTGTGTTCGATGCCATCAGGGGTTCAGGTATTCCTGCTGTTGTGATCCCGGGCATACATGACAGAAGCCATACCGACCCCCGGCTGAACGTGTTCTCCCATTCAACAAGCCCGGAAAAGATAGGTATCGCATATCATGCTTTCTGCATGGGTTTTTCAGATTTTGTACTCTCAGACATAAGTTCCAATACCGTCACCCTTGCGGTTGCAGGCGGCAAGGTCATCGGCGCCATAGATGCCTGTATCTTTGCTCCGGGGTTGAGCCATGGTCCTCTTGATGTCCAGGCCATGCGGGATGTGGATGCCGGCAAGCTCAGTGCCAACGAGGCGTTCACCAATGCGGGCGTGCTCAAACATACACCCTTCTCTGACCTGCAGGAACTGCTGGAAGCTGCCAGGGAGCAGGATCATGATGCGATCCTGGCACTTGATACCATAGCACTGTTCGCCGCAATGGAGATCTCCTGCATGCAGATACTCCTTAAGGACCATGGCTCCCTGGGTGAGGTCATACTTGAAGGTTCCGTAGCTGAGATGCCCCGTGTAGCAGAGATGATAGAAGCACACCTTGGCAGGGAGTGCCATGTGCTGGACAGGTGGAGTGCTGCTATCGGCTGTGCGGAGATCGCCCGGGACATTTCAGGCGGCGGCAGGGAAATACTCGGCATACCAGTGAACCTCTGACCTTTTGGAAGCTTCATGTTTGAAACGCAAAACAGCTAATTTGAAACATTAAACTTCAAACAGATATGTGTTACTTTATCTGTGTACATACTCCCAATAGATCAATTGTCCTTTCTGTTTGCAGAGGTCTGGAGACCGATCTTTAAGGACCTCAGTAGAGGATACACTTTCCCTTAACGTAAAGCACCGAAACACCTTTTGACGCCAGACTTCTCCGGATCATCCCCTCAAGTTCATTTCGTGTATCCTGGATACCTTTAATCCCAATGCTTTCATCAATATCGTAAACCGTCATGTCAGGGACCAGTGTGCGCACAGTTTCCATGAGCTCAGGTGTCTCCTGCCCTCCGGTCATGGCTGCCACCCTGTTGTCAAGAATGATCACAAGGACATCAAAACCACAGTTCACCGCATTTATGAGTCCCACAATGCCCGAATGGGCGAGCCCGAAGTCACCGATGACCGCAACTCCCTTTTCCCGGAACCCACAGGCTGTGGATATGGCGCCTCCAAGGGAGAATCCCGTGTCAACTGCAGCAAGGGGCCCGGGTGCTGCACGTATGGAACATCCCATATCTCCAGCTACCATCACATCCAACTCCCGCAGGATATGGTAGAGTGGCATGTACGGGCATTTATCGCATATGGGCCGTGTCCCCCTTTCCTCGATGGTCTGGATATCGGTGTACTTTGTAACCGTGCCTTTATCGATGTTCCTTACTGCGAACTCCACATGCTCTTTATCCACAAGACCAACAGGGACGTGTCCGCTGTTTTTTCCCCTGATGTTCCCGATCACGTTGAGATGTGATTCAATGAAGTCCTCGCTTTCCTCTATAACAAGGATGTGATCATGCATACCGATGAACTTCCTCACCAGCCCGAATGGGAAAGGAGACACTACGTTAAGCGTCAGATTCGATACCTTCGCAAATTCGGGATCCGATGATATGAGCTCCTCGACAATTGCTGACGGATACCCTGACGAGATAATCCCGATATCTTTGCCGCAGCCTGTCATCCGGTTCAGGGGGCTGGTCTCAGACTCGCTGACCAGAAGCGGATATGATCTTTGATGGAAACGCTGGTGCTTCCCGTGCATCGTGAGTTTCCAGATGGACCTGTCAAATTCGTTTTTGACAACAAACCCTTCCCCTTCTATCCTTCTTTCAAACCTGCCGCTGCTCTTTTGGAGCCTGTCGGTCACTCTGACAATGACAGGCACCTTTGACTCTTCGGACAGTTCAAATGCCCTTTTCACGCAATTATATGCATCTTCAGGTGTGGCAGGGTCAAGGACAGCAAGTTCGGAGATCTTCCCGTACCAGCGTGAGTCCTGCTCATTCTGGGATGCTAAAGCTGCAGGGTCATCACCTGCAAGGATTACAAGCCCTGCGCCTATTGTGTGCAGGACTGCTGTCATGAGCGGGTCTGCAAGTATGTTCATCCCCACATGCTTGACCAGTACCATGGACCTCTGTCCTGTTACCGATGCGCCCAAGGCAGTCTCAAGAGCAGCCTTCTCATTTGTCATCCAGTAAACCCTGTGCTTTCCTGTGCCTTTTTCCCTGCTGAACTTCCCGGCAACTGCGGTTATGGGATATCCGGTAACTGCTGTAATAAGCTCAACATCCGAGTCTATGGCTCCAAAGAACAATGCTTCAAGTCCGGCGGTATCCGTATTTTCGCTCATATTCTGATCTATTCTATCTCTGCATCCAGGCGGACAGACTCATCAGGCCTTGCGAACCATGCCAGTGAAGCAAGTGCACCTATGATCCCGTTGCCATCCATCCATACATCGATGCCATGTTCCTTTGCATACCGCATTGCATAATCTTTTGTAAGCTCGCCGGAACGGCATTGTTTGCTGTACCTGCAGACATGCTTTGCGTCAAAGTCCGGGAGTACGACCATACCTGTCTGGTCAGAGACGCTGTATTTTACAAGTGCTTCCCGGAAGCTCTCCAGCAGTTCTTTCTTCGAATCCTCGTTTACACAGGCAAACTCCAGAACAGTAGCAACACAGTTCTGTGTCCTGGCAGCTACCGGATAGAGCTGTACCAGGGTATGTGACAGGTAAACCGACTCCATGCAGTCGAGTTTCCTTGCTATGTTATGTGTCAGGGTCCATGTGGCTCCTGTTTCTTTGGTATCGGTGTCATCGATGCCGATGAGCACTCTTTCCCTTCTGGGGACAACTATGGTGCCCCTGGCAGCACGTCCTCCTCCGGATTCGGTGCACTTGAAACGCAGCACGCCTTCGGCAAAGGCCCGGCATTTGGTTGCGCCGACACCGCCACCGCCAAGTCCGGCATAGGTGATGTGAACCTCATCACCGCTGACGATAACCGATTCAATGCCCGCGGCCGACCTGGAGGCCTTAAGCTCAAGGGTTGATGCCCCGGTCCTTACAAGATAGCGTATCATGTTCCCGATAGACCTTGTCTCAAGGATAAGCGGTGAGTGTGAGTAATGGAACTTCGACCAGGCCGCACCGCCGTAGCAGTTCGTATGTTCAATTATCTCCGCATATTGATTGTCCCTGTCGCATACGGCATATATACCTTTGTAGGCAACAGTGTATGGGTCCTTAAGTTCGATCTCTTTCATCTGACTGCCTAATTGCCGGATTGTACTTTAAATGTTTTGTTTGTCATAGAGTTTTTCCGGTATCCGGCATCAATGGAACATCTTAAAAGCTGAATGAAAGTCCCCTCCTCATGGATGAACTGGAAGATGCAAAGGTCTCTGCGGAGCAAATTATCCTGAAAAATGAAACAGATCATTTGCAGGGTGAAAATATCAGGAAACTCTGCTCTGCAAACATTGTATGGTCTTCCAGCAAACGATACCCCGCATCTTCCATTTCTTTCACTATTGTTTTTTTCGGGACGTAATGACCGAAAAGGCGGTGAAAACTCAGTCCTCCTCTTCCATCATAGTCTATTATTGCAATCCTTGCCCCTTTTTTCAGACATTCGGAGAGATTCCTGAAATAATTCACACGATCCGGGAGATGATGATATACGTTACGCAAAAAAGCCATGTCCAGATACTTATCCCTGACAGGGAATACGTCCTGCTCTGCAAGGACTGTTTCTATATTATAAAATCCCTTCTTTTCGGAATCGATTTTCAGAAATTTAAGAAAATCCCTGTTCGTATCGACAGCATATACTTTCCCCTCCCTTCCTACCAAGCTGGCAAAAAGGAGGGAAAAATAGCCTCCTCCAGAGCCAATATCCGCAATGTGCTGTCCGGGTTGCAGCGAAAGCGTTCTTACTATCGCTTCAGACTGGCTTTTTGCACTTGATGCCTTTCTGTTGAACATCCTGACCTTTATGCTGATCATATGTTTCTGTCCTCCGCTTACATTCCGTACTCAGTCTGTGAGTTCTTTCCTGCTGTTGTGGAAGAGCCAGATCCCCGCGAGCAGGAAGAAAGTTGTCCATCCGCTTATTCCGGGGCTGAAGGTCTTTGCCAGATCTGCAAGCAGATATACTATCCCGACGACCATTACTAACAGTCCGAACCAGTTGCCATTTCTATGTGTCCTCATTCTTTTTACCTTCTGTCTATATTTTCTTTAGTTGCGATTCGTTCAAGGAAAAGTCGAAATCTCCGAATTTGCCTGTGATCCGAAGAACACCGGGTTCTATCAGGCTCATCTCCCCTATGTCCAGAATACCGCTGATTTCCAGCACATCGGTGCAATCGTACCGGACCTTCAGTTCCTTTATGGCACCAAGGTCCCTGATCGCAAAGGAGAATGCAAATTCATGTCCGAGCATTTCTTTCACAATTGCTAATATCCTCATACAGGTACTTTAAAAAAATCTGGACGATTTGCTACCTCAGTTACATCGATATGACTAAGTAACATTATTGTCAGAGGAAAACTAATGAAAACTTACGAGCTTTTTGCAGAACTAGCCTCTGAGAACAGGCTTGCCATACTGAAGGCTCTGGAAAAGGAACCTTTGAAATTCACCCGGCTGACATCTGCTATTAATGCTACGTCTCCAGAGGCTTCAAGGCAGCTGAACCGTTTGTCTGAAGCAGATCTTATTACTAAGGATGCTGAAGGCTACTATTTGCTCAGTTCTCTCGGGAGGCTGGTCGTATCATCATTGCCTAACCTTGAGTCCATCGCATCGATGTCTGATTTTTTTCTGCATCATGATACATCCTCAATTCCTCCTCACCTTTTAAAAGAACTTGATTCTTTTGAAGGAGCGGAAGTTGTCGAGGGGGTTTTTGTGCTTGTCAACAGAATGACAGCACTTTTTGATGCTGTCGCTGAATTTGCCTGGTACCTGTCCGATGATTTTCCTCGCTTCTATATGCCACGGATAGAAAAGAAACTGGATGAAGGGGTAAACTTCCGTGTAATATATCCGGTGGATTTCATCGAAAGCCTTATCCCTGATCTGTCTCCAAAGATCCTGGATAATGTTGAGATCCGAATGCTGGATGAGGTTCGGATAATTATCAATGTTACCGACAGGTTTGGCCTGCTGGCACTACCCGGCCTTGACGGCAATATAGACAGGGACCATGTTCTTATAGGCTTTGATGAGAAATTCCTGGACTGGTGCAGGAGAGTTTTTGAATATTATCTAAAGATGTCCAGCCGTTACTGAATGAATTCCGGTCATCGTGTATGTCCTGCATCTTTAAGGGTCACATGCCCGCCATCCCCGTTGATCACAGTTCCGACACTTCTAAATCCAAAACTCACCGCCCTCAACAGGTCTCTTTGTCATAGTAATGTATTTCTGCTTGTAAATTCATTAATTATCCAGAAGACTTATCTTTCTGCATTTTGATAGTAAATATATGCTTTTTCAGAGAGCTCTAATGAATCACAGAACATTCCTAATAATTTCCAGCACATCTTCCTCTGCCGCAATCAAAAAAGGGGACTTTCACCATCAACCAAACCAGATGATACAGGTGGTTACATGATGCCGTATCAATTGCTCTGCAGAAGGGACGAAGTGACGGGACCTTACAGGTACCTGCACCTCTGGACCAATATTACGGAGGTAATGAATGACATCTGAAGAAACAGCCAGGCAGCAGTTAGGATCCTTTCTGCATTTGTCTCCCGTCAATGACAGACGCATCATTATCATTCCTGTCATTATCATTCCTGTAATGATGCTGATCGTAGCAGAGATGCTTCTCTATTACTCTTACCTGAAAGCAGGGATAAGCCTTCATGTTCTTATATTGCTTGTGCTTTCCGTTTCTAACTTGTGGATACCTGGATCACATGTTGCTAGTGACGATTCTTCCTCATCATTCCGCAAAGTTGATGTTTTAAGAATAAATAAGCAATCTGATTCAGATCCCTTCAGCGAAAGTTTGCATAAGGTAGGATATCACAGCTATAAGGAACACAGAAGTCCTTCCTACACTGCTGCCGATACCTCAAGGTCAATGCAGGTACTGATGCTGCTCCCGGTACTGAGGCTATTGAGCGTGTCCATGCCAGTATTCTCTGAAATGACCATTTACCATTATGTTTATATTTACCTTCCCATGCTCCTGCCTGCATATTTGATTGTCAGGAACCAGAATTTGAGCCCTCCCGAGATAGGCCTGACTTTACATAATTCCCTGATATATATTCCTGTGTCTATCATTATGGGAGCTCTCATAGGAGCTGGAGAATACATGATTATAAATTCAGGCTACCTCATACCAGATCTATCCCTGAGCAATCTGCTCAAACTCTCCATAATCATGATATGTTTTGTAGGACTTATTGAAGAGCTTGTATTCAGGTCCCTGCTGCAGACAAGACTTGAAAACTCATTTGGCAAGGCCAAAGGCCTGTTCGTAACAAGCCTGCTATTTGCCGTCATGCACTCAGGATACGGAAACATAGATGAGATCCTATATGCATTCATTGTAGGATCCATACTTGGTTATATGTTTCAGAGAACGAGAAGCCTCCTTCTTATAAGTTTGACCCATGGTTTTGTGAATATATTCCTTTTTGGATTGATCCCCTTACTACCTTATTTTGAGTTTCTGGCATCTTATCACCCCTGATGAAGTGGATGAAAACTCATAGAAACGCAAAAATAATCAGGAGGCAGGATGCATGATATTAACAATCTGTAGATCATTTCTTTTTATAGGATCGTTATAGATCTATCAGCAAAGGTATTTATCAGAAATAAATATATGCAAACTGCGAAAAATATTATGCTACATAAGAGTATCCTGCGAAACAGCAACCTTGAATTAGATCATTTCTGAGATCTTAAAGATAATTATGGCCACGAAAGATACAAGCAGCGGTATAATGGCTATATAAAAGAAACATTCAAGGGATTTGTTCCATCTGTCAGATGCTGACATTATCTCTTTTATGGATAATAACAGGATGAGTGCGATGACTACAAGTATGTCATATTCCTGAAGTCCAGATGACGCCGTCATGGAAACAGCATCTGCTGTAACTACACTACTTATTGTCAGCATGTTTTCTCGCAGTAGTTATAGTACATAATACTACTAAAATCTTTTGAGAAGCAGAATAAACACATTTTGAGGCTGTTTAATAGAATTCCAGCATGAAAATATATATTTTTTAATTACACCTTATATATAAAACATAAAAAACACAAAAAAATCTCAATTGTTTGTTCTAAAGTTTTTTGTGGATATGCAAGGTCAAGTATATGATTCAAAACCACATATTGTGGTCTTTTCTACATACTGATGCCACTAAGTTTCTTTTTCGTATTTATATATTTTTATAAAAAAATGATAGCTTACAGACCAACATTGCAGAAATTTGACTTAGCTGTAATATTCTTAGATATATATGAATACAATCTTATGAATAATAAATAAGAAGGTTCGAGCAACCTTAAACTTTAATGGGACTTTTGTAATAGTTTCCTCAAAAAAAATGCAGTTGCGA
>JAFGCK010000063.1 GCA_016932675.1 Methanosarcinaceae archaeon
ATGAAAGCCAACCGGAATTGAGAGGATATCCTGCATGCCAGTAATAACCCTGCCCTATAAAGACCTTGAAGAGCTTACCGGAACCGATAAGGATGCCATCATTGCCCGTGTGCCGATGATCGGTGCGGACATCGAACGCATAGAAGATGATTCTATTGATATCGAGTTCTTTCCTGACCGTCCGGACCTTTACAGTGTTGAGGGAGTAGCGCGGGCGATGAGGGGTTTCCTTGACATAGAGACTGGCTTCCATGAATACGAGGTTCGGCCCTATCAGATCGAGATATCAAAGGGTGCCGGGATAGAGGACATTCGTCCTGTATTCGGGTGTGCCGTTGTAAGGGGCATGAGTTTCAGTTCAGCTTCCATCAAGAGCCTTATGGACCTTCAGGAGTCCCTTCACTGGGGCCTCGGACGTGACAGGAAGAAAGTGTCAATTGGTGTACATGATCTTTCAAGGGTGCAGCCTCCTTTCCGTTATATTGCGGCGGACCCCGAATTTGAGTTCGTTCCGCTGGATTTCACAGAGCCCATGTCCATGAGGGAGATACTTGCAAAGCATCCGAAAGGTGTGAGATTTGCGCACATCCTGGAAGGCTTTGAGAAATATCCTCTTATACTGGATACCAATGACAACGTCCTCTCATTCCCGCCGATCATCAACGGTACGCTGACGATGGTCAGCGAGGATACCACCGACCTGCTGGTGGATGTCACGGGCCTGAGTGACGAGGTCTATACTGCACTTAACATTGTGACAACCGCACTTGCAGAGCGCGGCGGGCAGATCGAATATGTAAAGGTGATCGGGGCCGATGGCATAGAACACATACCCCTTGACCTGACGCCACGTGTGAAGATATTGAAAAAATCTGATATCGATTCTCTTATCGGTATGGACCTTCCTACAGAAGAAATCATAAGACAGCTCGAACGCATGGGATTCAATGCCATGGAACTCGGCGAAGGTTCCATCGAGGTGATGGTCCCCCGCTATCGTGCGGACATACTGGATAATTCAGACATAATTGAGGATATTGCAATCGGCTATGGTTTCGACAACATACCTGCTGTATTTCCCATGAATTCCACGGTCGGCAGTTCCCACAGGATCTCCGACATAAGTAGTGCCATGAGAGAGATAATGACAGGTCTTGGTTACATGCAGGTTATGCCTTTTACCCTTACCAGCGAAAAGATCCATTTTGAATGGATGTGCAGGGAAGCCACTGATGATGTAACATATGTCATGCATCCCATAAGTGAGGACCAGACCATGGTAAGGACAACGGTCCTCCCGAACCTTATGGAGATCCTGTCTATGAACCAGCACAGGGAACTCCCTCAGCGTATATTCGAGGTGGGTGATGTGGTCGTGAACTCTAAGACCGGGCTGCATCTTGCCTCAGTATCCATCAATGCCCAGGCCAACTTCACAGAGGTCAGGGAAGTTGTGGATGCGGTCATGCGGGAAATGATGCTGGAATATGAGGTACGTGAATCCTCTGACCTCGCTTTCATGGAAGGAAGAAGGGCGGACATAATCGTAAATGGTGAAAAGGCCGGTGTCATGGGCGAGTTTAGCCCACAGGTCATCGTCAATTTTGGTCTTGGACAGCCTGTTGTAGGTTTTGAGCTGGGCATTGCCTGAAATTAATGTTCTATGGCTTTGCTGCTCAATTAGCGCTTTAATATATTTTATCACTTTTTTAATACAACCTATATGTAATTTCAGGAAATACAGTTGCGGGCTGTTCATCCCGCCTCCGTGATCACTTCAACTGAATTGAACTGTTCTTTCTGGCTAAAAAAAGGTCTTTACGGGCCCGCCGCGATTCGAACGCGGGTCAATGGGTAACTTCGCGGCTTTATCCGCATCGAAGCCCATGAGGATATCCTGGCTACCCTACGAGCCCACAGAGGTGTACTGATTGATATTGACAGTATTAAAGGTTTCTGTCACAGCAAACCGCTTATTATGCGTATGGCCATTAACAGCAGTATAATTCCAAACATCTTTTTAAGGGTTTCTGCTTTTAATCTTGTGGACATCAGATGTGATCCAAGTTGTGCTCCTGTGAACGAGGCAAGTGCTATGTAGGTAATAAGTGTAAGATCGGGTTCCCATGTCCTGGCATGTGCAATGAAAGCAGAAATAGATGTGAATATAATAATGAATCCGGAAGTTGCAGCAGCATACTTTATGCCGTAACCAAGTAAAAGCAGCATTGGTACAAGAAATGAACCCCCTCCGATCCCCAGAAGACCTGAAAAGATACCTACTATGAGGCCTCCAAAGATCACAACCACAAGTTTTTCCTTTTCTCCAGTCTTTCTTACATGGAACAGCATTGCTGTCCTTGAAAATATCATTTCAAGCCCTATAACGATAATCAGGATTGCAAGTAAGAATAAAAGGGGATCAACGGGAACCATTTTAGTGAAATAAGCTCCTATCTGGGCACCTGTGGCAGAAGCTACGATGAAGGGTACTGCAATATTAAGGTCCACAAGTTTTCTGCGCAGGTAGATCAAAGTCGCAGAGCCAGATGTCACAATGTTCAGCAAAAGCGCTGTAGTGATAGCACCTATGAGTTCCATGCCTGTCCAGTAAAAAAAAGGTACATAGAATATGGCTCCACCAAACCCGACCATGGAAGATATGGATGACATGAAAAAAACAGCGACCACGATTAAAATATCTTCCATTATCCCAACGCCTGTATTCGGTATACGAAGTTCATTTTGACTTCTCTACGTCTTTACATATTTTTCCTTGAAACGGCCTATCTCTTCTCTGCCGCCAACAACTGCAATGACATCGTTTTCCTTGATAACGGTAGCTGGAAGGATATCAGTGATCACTTTGCCATCTCTCTCAATACCTATTATTCTACACCCAACTTTATTTCTGAGGTCCAGATCTATCACAGTTCTGTGTATGAAGACAGGATCACTGCCAACATCATGTTTTTCGATGTCTATGCCCTCGTAGAGCATGATGTCCTCATCCATTTTCCTGCAGGAGGCATCAAGGCAATGTGATGTCATCTTTGCGAGCATCTGCCCGGCAACGATCGAAAGTGCTGCAACATAGTCGGCACCTGCCTTGTAGATCTTATCAATAGACCTGTAGGAATTAGCCCTTGAGATTATGGTGGACCCTGGGTTCAATCCACGTGCGATGAGCGTTGCAAAGATAACCGCAGTATCATCGTTCAGGGTTATGATCACCTCTGAAGCTGTCCTGATGCCTGCCTGCACAAGCACATCCTCGTCGGTTGCATTGCCTACTATGTATTTGAAGTCAGCGTTCTCAAGTTTACCGGGATCGGAATCAACGACTATGAAGTCTATACCTGTGTGTTGAAGGGTTTCTATCACTCTTTTGCCAACATCACCATAACCCAATACTATCAGGTCTGCGTTTCCTGTATTTTCCACGATGATCACTCCAGGCGCTGTGTAAGTTTTCCAAGTCTGGACAGCTGGTCGGTAGTTCCTACTGCCAGCAAAACGGAATTATCCCTGATCACATCTCCGGGCCTGACATTAAAGGACAGGCTCCCTCCTTTCCACATGCCGACAATGCTGGCACCGGTCTTTTCCCGGATGGCTGCGTTCCTGATGGTCTTTCCTATAAGGGGACTTTTCGGGTAGATCGGGAATTCCACTATACTTACACCTTCAAAGAACTCGGTGGCTCCGGTAAGCCTTCTTAAAAAGGGGTCTGCTGCTTTTCTTCCAATGAACCTGCCGTAGAGTTCCTTTGGGGATACAACACTGGTGGCACCAGCATATTTCAGATATTTCTTATTAGAAATATCCTCAACAATGGCAATTATATTCAGGTCGCTCAGCTTGCGGGCTGTAAGGACGATATTGGCATTCATTTCATCCGAGCGGTTTGCAATGACGAAGCGTGCAGTATCGATGTTGGCATTCTTCAGTGTCTCTTCTTCTGAAGGCACTCCGTAAATGGTATAGATGTCCCTTTCCAGCAGATCTTTTATGAGTTCTTCATCCTCCTCGATGAGGACATAAGGGATATTGTCTTCGTTGAGTTCTTCTATGAGCGTCTCTACCAGTTTGTTATATCCACAGATGATAATGTGCTCCTTAAGGTTCTTTGATGCCTTTGTAGGAAGTCCGGCACGTATAGTGCTCTCGATCCAGGGTATAATAATAACAGTGAAGAGAATGCCAAAAACCAGGGGAACGCCTGAGAGCTGCACTAACACGGAGAACATCTTACCGACCATTGACTCAAGGACAATGTCTCCGTAGCCGACAGTGGTTACTGTGGACACTACCCAGTAGAGGCCGTTGAAGAAGCTGGCAAGCTCATAGCGTTGCTCGTACCTCATTATCTGGATAAATATAAAAATATAAGTAAAAATGATTGCAAGGGCAAATAGAACGGATTTCAGGACAGTTCTATGCAAAAAGTAGCGATTTCGCATTATATCAACCCTGAATACCCTTTCCCAATCTATTTTCCATATCCCTGTGCCCTTTGATCGTTTTCAGAAGCCATGTACCAGATATGGTCCGAATATCATCAGGATGAACGACATGAGTATCAGCAATGCAAAAGTGGCCGAAATGGAAGCCGACAAACGCTGCGCAACCGTTTCATTCTCTGTAAAGCGAAGGATGGCTGCATGCAGGTAATCCCTGAAAACATGTCCTCCGTCAAGGGGTACTGCGGGAAGGCAGTTGAACAGGCCCACATAGAAGTTGAGCCATCCTATCCATAGCAGGGAATTGGCTATCCAGAAAAGCCCGATACCGAGAGGATCGGCCCAGCCTGTGGGTTCATAGAACTGTGCCAGTGTTCCGCTGAATCCGGGGAATCCTTCTCCTGTGAACCCGATGATCGGGAGCCCGAGAATTATGACCCAGCCGCTGACTCCTGTAAGCATTGAAGGTATTGATCTTAGAAGCTCAAGGTATTCACGTGCAGGGAATTCGCCAGCAGAGAATCCCAGAGATGTTGCCACATATCCGGTTCCCTGTGTGTAGACCCCCAGATATCCTTTGTCTTCATCCGGGTGTTGCGCGAGATCTATCTCATATTCTCTGGTCATGCCCTGCTCTCCCGATATCTCCACAGTGACTTTCTGGCCGGGGACCGTTGAGCTCATATGGTCAGTAAAGTCAGAGGCGGTCCGGATGGTCTTTCCATCTATGCTGAGTATGTACATGCCCTGCTCAAAACCAGCTTCGTCGGCGGGTGACCCTTCAACTGTGTCCTGTATCATGATGCCTTTTATGTCAGGCTCAGGGTCCGTTACCTTTACGTCATATACAGATACCACTCTGTCTGTTGCTGCATGGACCTGAACGACAGTGCCCATTTCAAGCGAATCCAGGTAGAGAAGCAGTTCCTGGACATCGGCTATACTGGTATCGTCAAGCTGGGTGATGACCATGCTTTCCCGGATCCCTGCGGCATATGCAGGAGATCCCTCGCTGACCTCTGCTACCATGGCGTTTCCCAGTGGTGACATTGCCCCAAGTACTGGTCCGAAGAGCAGGGAAAAGGCTATCAGGGTAACAACGAAATTCGCCATCACACCAGCAGCCAGGATCCTGGCTCTCTGGTTTCGGGTTGCCTTTTTCCCGGCAGTCTCTTCATTGCGTATTGTCGGTGTTGCAGGTTCTTCATCATCGATGACGATTCCCAGCCTGCGGTCTCCGTAGGGGTCAGGATGGTCCTCCTCTGCTTCCTTCTTGCCAAAGAGCTCTTCTTCATCAGGTTCTGCGAAGCCGCCTATGGGCACAAGGGCAAGCAGTAATCCCATGGACTTTACCCTGATACCCTCAACGCGGCAGAGGATGGCATGTGAGAATTCGTGCACCACCAGGGTGACTATCAGCGCTATGACACCCCATGTGAGAGGTATGAACTCATTCACTCCCGGTATAAGGAAAATGTTCCTTGCCTCGTTGAATTTTCCGGGTTCAGGCAACGTATTCTCCCCCATTGAAGCAAGCATTGCTATATCCGAGAGCACAACTATCAGGAACATTGCCGCCATGCCAATGAACATGAGCACTATACCGATGTTTGCGTATATCCTCCAGTATCGCCTGGGTTTTGCAAGTTTGTCCAGCAGCTCAAGTCCTCTTGTTGTCCGTATCATGAGGACGGGACCATATGTAGTGATATTATATTTATCCAGTACACCTCGTTGTTTCAGAAAGATGACTGCCATCCAGTACACAAGGAAAAGTGCCAATGCAAGGTAGGTTTCGTTCAAAAAAACTCTCCGATCCAGATATTGAATATGGTTTTCAAAAACAGCAGCATCTGGGCTACTGTAGTTTAGGACTCTATATATCCTATCATATAAAAAAGCAACTTAGATATGTTTATATATTACTTTTTTTAAATATGAAACATGATATTATTTAGGTCGTTTTATATTTCCAGGCATATACAGATCTGAATGAAGCCGGGGCGGGCATTCAGTTTTTAACTATTTCAGTTGCATAAAAGCATAAGTATAAAAACAATAAGTGAAATATAGCAATCACAGAATTATGAAACGTTGATAAACGTTGATGAATGGTTCAATGTCCCAGAGCAAAATAAAAAAAAGCGAATACTATACCGTGATGTAACATATCCGTGAGGGGATGAATGTGCAATCGATAGTCCAGGAAGCATTAAAACACACCGAAAAGGAAAAAGAGTACCGCCAGACGATAGCAGTAGATGGCCAGCTAGACATCCTTGGCCAGCCCAGGATCATGATCGTGGGTTGTGGCGGCGCAGGTAATAATACTATCAACAGACTTTACAACCTTGGCATCGAAGGAGCTGAGACTGTTGCTATCAACACTGACAAGCAGCATCTCGACCTTATACGTGCCGACAAGAAGATCCTTGTTGGAAAGACACTGACCCGTGGACTTGGCGCAGGAGGTTATCCTGAGATCGGCGCCAAGGCAGCAGAACTTGCCCGTGGCACTCTTGAAGAAGTATTCAAGGACGCAGATCTTGTTTTCGTTACAGCTGGAATGGGAGGAGGTACCGGTACCGGTGTTGCCCCGGTGGTAGCTGAGATAGCAAAGGAGCAGGGAGCAATAGTTGTAGGTATGGTCTCCAGTCCTTTCAGGGTTGAAAGAGCAAGGGCCGTTAAAGCAGAAGAAGGGCTCGAGGAGTTCCGCCGTGCAGCAGACACAGTGATAGTACTTGACAATAACAGGCTGCTTGAGTATGTTCCGAACCTTCCGATAGACCAGGCATTTTCCGTTATGGACCAGCTGATATCGGAGACCGTGAAAGGTATCACAGAAACCATAACAAAACCTTCACTTATCAATCTCGACTATGCAGACATCAGGGCCATCATGAGCTGCGGCGGAGTAGCCGTCATGCTTGTAGGTGAGAGCAAGAACCAGGATAAGAGCGATGATGTTGTCCGTTCCGCACTGAACCATCCATTACTTGATGTTGATTACAGGGGCGCGACAGGAAGCCTTGTGCATATCACAGGAGGTCCTGACCTCAGCCTGAAGGAAGCTGAGGATATTGCTGCTTCGCTCACATATGAGCTTTCCCCCAGCGCGAATGTCATATGGGGCGCCCGCATCAGCAATGATTATGAGGGCAAGGTGCGCGTCATGGCCATCATGACCGGTGTCCAGTCTGCCCAGGTACTTGGCCCGCAGTTCAGCGAGGCTGCATCTTCACCAAACAGGGTTACCGAACTCCCGCGAGGCTACAGGCATGCCAGCACTCCTATGTACAGGGCCAGGTGCTCTGTTGTAGAACCCGTGAGCACAAGGAACACAGGCGGATCTATAATAGATATCATCCATTGAATCTGTTCTGATATCATGCAGGCGGATACCAGATATCCGGCCTTGCATATTTTTTGAAGGATATTCTTATCTGTATAAATTACTATCTTTATCCATGAAAGTACTGGTCGCTACAGGTTACCTTGCAGAACAAACTGTGCGCGATTCGATAGGTTCGAGAGCTGATGTGCTTGTCGTAGACACCAGGATTGCAGCATTCATCACCCCCCGCAAGCTGATGGCTGCTGTCAGGAGGGATTTCCCTCATTTCGATGATCCTGACTGCAATTTTGAATATGACCTTGTTTTTATCCCGGGTCTTGTTTCAGGTGATTTTTCAAGGGCTGCCGGTGAACTGGGCTGCGATATCTGTCTTGGTCCCAGGCACGCCTATGACCTTGGGTTCATACTGCCCTTTGCAGGTACTGTTGAATTTTCCACTGAGATCCCTGCCTGTGAACTGCTTGCGGATGTAAGACGGGAAATGGCAATGGAAAAGATAAGGGAGCTGGAAAGCCTGGCATCTCCGGCAATAACTGTGGGTGACCTGAAACTGGGCGGTGACTCACGTATGAAGGTCATGGCCGAAGTGGTGGATGCCACCGGCCTGGATCCGGATATCCTGTCAGGAAGAATAGACTCTTTCGTGCGCAAAGGTGCTGATATCATAGACCTTGGAGCTTCCCTGCATGCAGGGCCTGAAGATGTCGGGCGGGCCATAGGGATCGCAAGGTCTGTCACATCGCTTCCTGTCAGCATAGATTCACTAGATCCCGAACTGATCGCCCAGGCACTTGAAACTGGTGTGGACATGGTACTCAGCCTGGACAGCAGTAATATCGACATCATTGCTCCGCAGCTTGCAGGCTCGGATGTTGCGGCAGTGGTGATCCCTGACTCAGGGGAAGGACTGGACAGCCTTGTAAGGAACATCAATGAGGTCCGCAGGCTGGGCGTCAGGAAGATCATTGCCGACCCCGTGCTTGACCCCATCGGGCACGATATCGCAGGTTCTATTGTTCGCTATAAAAGTTTCCATGAAATGTTTCCCGACATACCTGTATTCTTTGGTGCGGGTAATGTGACAGAGCTCATAGATGCCGATTCAAGCGGAGTGAATGCAGCTCTCTGCGGGATTGCAGCCGATGTGGGTGCAAGCATACTCTTCACACCGGAGTACAGCAACAAGACCCAGGGTTCCATCCATGAGCTCAGGAAGGCTTCACAGATGATGATGCTTTCAAAGGAGCGCAAAAGCTCCCCCAAGGACCTTGGCATAGACCTCCTCCGGATAAAAGAGAAGCGCAGGCGTACGGATGCTATTCTTCCCCAAAATTATGTCCAGGCGAAAAAGAGCAGGAAGTGGACCCTTGATCCCAAAGGAAGCATAAGGATAAGCATCATCCCTCACCGTTACGGAAAAGGTGGCTGCATACTTGCGGAACATGACACTGCTTCTATTGTCGGCAGGACTGCAGGAGAGCTCATGGATACCATTCTGGAAATGGACCTGGTATCCAGGATGGAACATGCAGCCTATCTGGGACAGGAGCTCAAGAAGGCAGAGCTTGCCCTGAAATTCGGAAGGAGCTATTCGCAGGATGATGAGTTCTAGAGCAAAGCAGCATGCATTTTAAATAAATTTTCATAAAATCAGGTATATAATTAAATGCAATCGCATCATTATACGCAGCAGGTGTAAACATGGAACTTGAAAAACAGGACATGGAAAAGATCATTGCCATCGTGGCAGCAAGGTATTTCACGCAGCAGGGATGGAAATGGGTAGACCTCAGGGAGGACATTTCCGCGCTCAGGAAGGCATATGATGAGCTGAAAGAGCAGTACGATGCATACCCTTACATGAGCCATGACTGGTATGTAAGTAATTCCGCAACCAGGAACATCCATATGTGTGAGAAGTGGGAAGAGCTGAAAGAATTGATCAGGTTCCTTGAGGACTACGGGGAATATTTCGATTTCCTTGTAAGGGACACAAAGAGATCCTTCTGTATCACAAGCACTGATGGCCAGCTGGGGCCGGAAGTGAAAAATGCCATATCTGAGGCCAGGAGGTTACGCTACAATGTATTCGTATTCAAAGTTGACGTACCTCAGAGCATCGGGTTTGAACTTCTGCAGCTGGGGGGAGGGCTCTGAGTACGTATCCTGTTGGTTGATCGATACTGAGGATGTCCTGCCACAGCCTACATTTATATATTATATTATTCATTATAGCCGAGTCGAAAAATTGTTCAACAGGTCATCCAGTAACGATTCGACATATCTGGTATATTCGTGAGAACAAAAACACTTAAAAGTTACAATATTGGTAATAGTAGTAATTGAGAGGAGTTATAATATGGAAGCTTTAATTTATCTCGCCCCTCTTGCTGGTCTCATTAGTTTGTTATTTGCCGGCTTCTTTGCCCGCAGCATCCTCAAAGAGGATCCGGGTTCAGAGAAGATGCAGGAAATAGCAGGTGCTATCCAGGAAGGTGCGATGGCATACTTGAATCGTCAGTATAAAACAATCGCAGTAGTAGCTGTAATTCTTGCAGTACTCATCTTCGTCCTCCTTGAGGATGGCAGTAAGATCGCAATAGGTTTTCTTGTTGGTGCGCTTAGTTCCGCAGCAGCAGGATATGTTGGTATGAACGTATCTGTCAGGGCAAACGTCAGGACTGCACATGCAGCATCAAAAGGCCTGCAGAAGGCCATGTCCGTTGCATTCCGCGGCGGAGCGGTCACGGGTCTTGCTGTGGTAGGTCTTGCACTACTCGGTACAAGTGGTTTTTACATCCTTTATCAGGATGTGGACCTTGTGGTGGGATTCGGTTTCGGTGCAAGTCTTATAAGTCTCTTTGCAAGGGTCGGTGGAGGGATCTTCACCAAGGCCGCCGATGTAGGTGCCGACCTTGTCGGTAAGATCGAGGCCGGAATTCCGGAGGATGATCCGCGCAACGCCGGTGTGATAGCTGATAATGTAGGTGACAACGTAGGTGACTGTGCCGGTATGGGTGCCGACCTCTTCGAAACTTACGTGGTAACGGTTCTCGCATCAATGCTTCTTGGATCACTTATTCTCGATTCATACGAACACGCAATCCTTTATCCACTCATCCTTGGTGCAGTGGCAATTTTCGCTTCCATCATTTCCATCTTCTTTGTGAAGGTGGGCAGTGATGGCAAGATCATGAAAGCTCTGTATAAAGGCGTGGCAGCCTCTGCCATTCTTTGTCTTATTGCCTTCTACTTCGTTACAACTTACCTTATGGGGGACATGAAATTCTACTATGCAGCGCTGGTAGGTATTGTCATCATGGTGCTCATGGTGGTCTTCACGGAATATTACACCTCGACATCTTTCCGCCCGGTAAAGACCATTGCAGCAGCATCCGAAACAGGTGCAGGTACAAACGTCATTGCCGGTCTTGCGGTCGGTTTTGAGAGTACTGCACTTCCGGTCCTCATCATCATTGCTGGTATCCTGTCCTCTTTCTTCATCGTAGGCGGAGCAGCAGATCCTGCGATTGGTCTGTACGGCATTGCGATCGCAGCAGCAGCAATGCTCTCAACCACCGGAATGATCGTGGCACTCGACTCATACGGTCCCATCACTGACAACGCAGGTGGTATCGCAGAAATGGCTGGCATGCCATCCAGCGTACGTAAGATTACCGATGCGCTCGATGCAGTGGGTAACACCACAAAGGCAGTTACAAAAGGATATGCCATAGGTTCTGCAGCACTTGGTGCACTGGCCCTGTTTGCAGATTATACCGGTAAGGTCGATCTGACAGGTGATGCACTCAGTCTCAGCAGACCGGTCGTTCTTGTGGGGCTCTTTATCGGCGGACTGCTTCCATTTGTCTTCAGTGCTGTTACAATGCAGGCTGTGGGAAAGGCGGCATTCAAGATAGTCAATGAGGTTCGTCGCCAGTTCCGCGAGATCCCGGGTATCATGGAAGGAACAGCAAAGCCGGAATACGGGAAGTGCGTGGACATTGTAACAGTAGCAGCAATACGTGAGATGGCCATACCTGGTGCCCTTGCCATATTCACACCGCTGATAGTCGGACTTGTACTTGGTCCGGCAGCTCTTGGAGGTCTGCTGATCGGTATCATTGTCTGTGGTCTTCTGCTTGCGCTCACAATGGACAACGGTGGGGGTGCATGGGACAATGCAAAAAAGCTCATCGAGGACGGAAAGCACGGCGGGAAGGGCTCAGATGCTCACAAGGCAGCTGTTGTAGGTGACACTGTAGGTGACCCGTTCAAGGACACATCCGGTCCTGCACTCAATGCCCTGATCAAAGTGGTGAACATGGTTGCTATCCTGTTCTCTTCATTGTTCATCGGCGCAGGTCTCTTCTAGGCAAAACATAATTTCCGGCACAGGCCGGAGATACTTTCCTTTTTATTACTTTTAGCTGTTGCAATGGCCATTGAATGGTACATCAGGCACAGATGGAGAACCAAATACTTTCCTTTTTATTACTTTTAGCTGTTGCAATGGCAGGGCCGGCCACAGCTGTTATACAGTTCCAGTTATCTTCCGCTGTATGGTACATAATCGACCGATCCTGTATGTGCAGCTCTCATCCGGATTACCATGACCTGCGTCAGGAGCCAGCAACAGCAGTTAACTGTAATTGCCTGTATTTGCGTAGAAAAGGATTGCGCGGGTTTGGGAGTGGGGGTTTAATGTATTTGGGGAGTGTGGTTTAGTGTATGAAAAAGTACCCGCGCAATTCTGTCTATTGATATGATTCTATTTAATTATTGCTGTCTGCAGACTGCTGTGTGACAGGCCTCGTTTCATGGAGCGTTCTGTATGATCATATAGTACATGTTCCTGCATATCTGTTCAACGCAAAAAATATAAGGTGCCCGCTCCTAATGCTCATATCCCGGGGTAGATCCTTGATGAAAGAAGACACAGTCGCAATAATAAGTAAAGGCTTCAGCACATGGACCAGGAACATGGTCATCTGCGTACCTTTTATCCTGGAGGTGCTTGTAACATTGCTCCTCTCGATGATGGCTGCCTTGATTTTTGTGATGCTGTTCATTGTGCCCGTTGTGTCGGGTAACAACATCGATCCGGAACAGCTGTCATCCGATGAGATGCTGATCATCCTGAAGTCGGTGCTATCATCCAGTCCTTTGATGCTGATCGCCTTTGGTGTTGCTTTTCTTCTCATATATATGCTTATACAGTCATTTCTTGCTGCAGGTGCTATCGGGATGTCCAAAGAGGCATTGGAAAAGGGCGACACCGGTGTAGGGCACCTGTCCTCATACGGTTCCAGTAATTTCCTGAACCTGTTCTTTTTAAAGATCCTTGTATCGCTGCTTGTACTGGCGGGGATCGTCTTTTTGATACCGGGTTTCCTTTCTCTGG
>JAFGCK010000064.1 GCA_016932675.1 Methanosarcinaceae archaeon
CCCTCAAGCACAAGGTCTGCCTCGGATGCATGCCCTACTGCCTCATGTGCGAAAACGCCTGCAAGTTCAGGGTCAAGTATGACCGGCTGAGCCCCTCCCTTTGCAGGTTTTGCGTCAAGCAGTTCAAGAGCGGTCTTTGCAGCCGATGCGGCAAGTTCGAAAGCATCGTGCTTCTCGAACAGTTCAAATCCAGTGACCCCGTATCTGCTTTCACGCCCTGCCTGGTAGATGCCGTTCTTTGATGCAACGGCACTGATGGCAAAACCCGTTCTGGTCATTTCATATTCGCCTTCTATGCCGGTTGAGTCGGAATACATCGTATTGTAGGTCGATTCACTGTAAACGGCACTGACACTGGATATGCCATTCATCTGTGCCCTTTTCCCGATCTCGCTCAGCATGTCTACCTTTTCTTCAAGGGATATGTCCCTGGGATCTATCTTTATCTCTGGAAGGTTCCTGACCACAGGTTTTTCTATATCCATGATCTCTACTTTTTCTTTGGGTGATCTTTCATTCATACCAATGGCAAGTTCTGCTGCTACCCTTATGGCCTTGTTGAGGTCGAAATCCCCGTCTGCAGAGGTGATACCCCATGAACCACCGCACAGGGCACGAACTCCGGCTCCCTTTGTGTAGTTCACGGATACTTCCTTTATATTGCCGTTGTCCAGTACAATCGATGTTGTTATGCCTTCAATTATCTTCGAATCAAAAAAGTCTACTCCATACATATTCTCACTCCCGTGAGGGTATTTATACAGGGATCACATCGGGAAGGTCCAGGTTCAGCTTGAAATTAGCCAGACTCTGGAGCTTCTCCACAATACGGCTCTTGTCAGGTCCTATGAGACTGTGCTCGATGACCTCTATGATGGTGGTCACAGGCACGATCTCTATCTTGTCCCTGTAGGCCTCTTCTATCAGGACGTCGTCCTCGTTGGACTTGGGGATGATGACCTTCTTGATGCCTGCCTGCGCCGCAGCTTCGATCTTGTAGGTCACTCCGCCTATGGGTAAGACGTCTCCGCGTACGGACAGCGACCCTGTCATTGCAACGGACTGGTCGATGGGTATGCCTTCAAGAGCAGATATCACTGCCGTGGCAATGGATATGGAGGCACTGTCACCCTCTACACCCTCATACGTCCCTATGAACTGTATGTGGATATCGTGGTTTATCACATTCTTACCTGTGACGTTCTTTATGACGGCGGATACATTCTGCACGGCTTCCTTTGCGATGTCCTTGAGCATGCCGGTAGCTATGACACGTCCTTCTGAACTGGACTGTGCAGGAGTGACCTCCGCCATGATCGGAAGCACGATACCAGAATCCCCTCCCATCACAGCAAGCCCGTTGACCCTTCCAACAGCTCCGCCTTTCTTTTTGAAGAGCTGGTAGTCCTTCTTGCGTTCAAGGTAGTTGTCAGCGAGCTGCTGTTCTATGGACCTTGCCATCTTCTTGGCTGCAAGCACATGCCTGGCCGTAACGATCTTGGATTCTTCGGAGTGTGCAATGTCTCCTGCTACCCTCACCAGACCACCGAGGTCACGCAGTTTTAGTGTAAGATGGCCTTTTCTTCCGGCTCTTCTCTGGGCCTCCCGTATGACCTCGTCCACCGCACTTCTGTCAAAGGGAGGGATGTGTCCGTCCCTCATGACCTCCTGTGCGACGAACCTTACAAGGTTCTTCCGGTTCTCAGGAGTGTCTTTCATAGATTCCCGCATGAACAGCTCATAACCGTATCCCTTGATACGGGACCTGAGTGCAGGATGCATCTTTTCCACCGCATCCAGGTTCCCGGCAGCGACCATGATGAAGTCACAGGGAACCGGCTCGGTCTTAACGAGCGCTCCGGAACTCCTTTCTGATTGTCCGGTTATTGGATATTCCTTTTCCTGGAGCGCAGTCAGCAGGCTTTGCTGGGATTCCAGGCTCAACGTGTTGATCTCATCGATGAAGAGCACACCTTTGTGTGACTTGTGGATATCTCCACTCTCTACCCTGTCATGCGCGGGGGTCTCAAGTCCTCCTGACTGGAACGGATCGTGCCTGACGTCTCCAAGAAGTGCGCCGGCGTGTGTTCCGGTGGCATCTATGAATGAAGCGTGTTCTTTCTGGTAATTTGAAACTATCAGTTTTGGGATCATCAGTTCTTCCTTTGGCATGAACTGGCGCGTCAGCAGCAATATCATAATGGCTGCGATGATACCCCATAAAAGCTGGCCGACATAAAATGAATATACTATGATACCGAACACCAGTATCATCATCAGCATGTTCCGTGACTGGACCTTTTTCTGCGCTTCCATCTTGTGGGCCATCACGATCTCCCTGCCCTTGCCGGCAGGGACCGACCTGATCTTGGGATTGTTGTTGTCCTCTGGATTTGGGTAGGCAAGTATGTCCTGCAGCTCTTCCTTTGGCAGCAGTTCTGCCATCGCCTTGGCTAACAGTGACTTCCCTGTACCGGGACTTCCTATCATCATCACGTGTCTTCTCTGGCTTGCTGCCTTCTTCACAACCTCAACAGCATGCTCCTGCCCGATGATCTGGTCGATCAGGAGTTCAGGGACGTCTATGGAGTCAGTTGTGTCAAAAGTATCTCCATAGAGTTCAATCTCCTCACCAGAAGTAGTTATCTCGTTCTCCATAGTCTGCTCACAAAGTTTATGGTTTGTTCACTGAGGTACGTACAAAATATATACTTGACGGTTTTTAAGTAATTTGTAAATATCATTATATGAAGGTACCTGCAAGTAAAAACCAATAAATACTAACACGATTACACTATAAGTATCTATTTATTATCCCGGAGGTATTCCTGGTATCATGCGACAGGCTTCAATGCTGCTTATTGCACTCATCTTTGCTGTATCTTCCATGTCACTTACCGGATATGCTGCTTCCACCGAGGGGCAGTATATACATTTTACCGGAATGACCGTGGACTTTGACGGGACCGATGCAAAGGTCACCCTGTACTATGAACTGGACATGTTCTCCCGCGTATATGTCCTGCTGCTTGGGAGCTGTAATCTTGAGCCTGCGCTGGAAACCGTTCTTTTCGATTTTGAGGATACAGAGGTCCTGGAGATTGGAAGCAGTCATGCCGTCATCTATGTGAAGGACATATCAAGGCAGAATTCAGAGTATTACCTGCATGATTCACATGAACTTGGGGTGACCGTCGACGTGCTGACATTGATCTATCCCGATGGCTCATCAAGACGCGTACCATATGCGAGTTCGACACCATATACTTTCTATAGTTATGAATGAATATATGAATGAACGAATGAATTCAATTTCCATTGCATGCTATCCTGGATCGATATATGGGATGAAAGGAGAATGCCATCTGGTGTTTTCGCAGGTGTCAGATTAAAATCAAAGGACAGACAAATACATCCAACCCAAAATCCAACCCAAAAGCTTTATCAACAATAATGGAATATGAGGGATGCTGTTAAGCGCCTGTGCTTGCGGTAATGTCCATGAGGTCGTACATGAAACATCCGGTGCATGCAGATGGTCGTAATATCAATGGGCTCGTGGTCTAGCTGGTCATGACGTCGCCTTGACATGGCGGAGGTCGGGTGTTCGAATCTCCCCGGGCCCACTACACTTTTCTTCCGCGCTTGATTCTGTTTTTATCTCTTTTTCTAACCTTTCTATACGCTCTTCTAATGTGTAATCGTCCTTAGATTGTGCAATATTAGTCAGAAATTGCGCAATAGCTTCTAATGAATTACCCATCGGTTGAGAAATTTCTCCGTCAAAGTCCTTGTCTGGATACAACACCAGTGCTTGCTTACCTTTGTAATAATAGTGAGGGGTAATAGTAATAACCAAAAACGCAACGATAATATCCCCACAATTAAAATGAATAACAATTTAAAAATATAATTACTAGTAAATTTCTGTTACTGGAGTGGAATCCTTAAAATAGTAGTCGCATAACTTTTTCCCCCACTCACGTGCTTTGTTACTGGAACAAAGCAGATGTTTAATATCAAATTCACCTTTATTCTTCAGTGGAGTCATGACAAATTGGTAATCATTATAACCAAATGAAAGAAAGTTCATCTCTTCGGGATAAAGGAAAAAGCACATCAAATCACTATTCAACAATTGTTTAAAATGTGAGTATCTCTCCGTTTTTAACTGATTGTATAAACTGGGCGACATGACTATAGTGCTTTTTATATTGCTGGCAATAAAGCGAGTGAACATTTCATAAAAGTCCGGATACACAAAAGTAGTAACAGCAAAAAGGGAGTTTGATATGGCACAGGTTTCATGATAGGATTTATGTGCATCATATATATGAATAAGCTCTGGATATATTACACCGCATTTATCTAAACAACCTATTTCTTTTAAAAGATGAGATGGAATGAAATCCAAGTCACGAGTTCCCCAGAAATCAATATCCGTATCAAATGTTTCAAGAGTACCAACTAAAGGTTTTATATAATCTACCAGAAGCTTTCCGATGCTTGTCAACTCATAGGAATCATCATATTCAAAAACAAGCTGATGTTCTTTTAATATCTTTATCTGTGGGAGCAATGCCTGTCTTGTTGTATCCAGTGACTTGAGAAGATACTCCATTTCCTGAGGACCTTCTTGCAACAGCAAGAGTGCATCCTTTCTTTTCTTGGATGCAAATAAAACATCAAGCAATGGTTTTTTCATTTGTTTTTCATTCCTAACATTAGGATAATCCGTAATAAACATTACTAATGAATAACTATATATTTTTTGTGGAAAATCCCAAAATATAACACTGTCAACATTGTCATATCTCCAACCTTTCCCTTACATGAAAATTTAGAGTAAAGGATTATTAGCTTCGGCATTCTTCCACAATATACTGGTGAAAAAAAACAATACCTGGTTCAAATAAGGTTGTAATTTAAAATCACTTAATAATTCATGATTATTCATGACAATTAAACGGGGTTATGTTAAGTAACAGAAGAACTCAACATTAACGTAGGTGCTGTGCATCGAGGGGGATGAGAAATCACCCATCATGTGTGGGACATTACAAACTGCAAACCGGGGCATCAATGCGTGGCGGCAAGTGCCCCATTTTCCTCCACAATGTTTGTAATGTATCTTTTTAAGCTCAGG
>JAFGCK010000065.1 GCA_016932675.1 Methanosarcinaceae archaeon
AGTGACGTAAGTGAGGCGTAGAATGCCACAATGGTAAGAGCGGCATATGCAACTCCACCGATCCCCAGGGACATGTCCTTCAGTGCTTTCAGCTTCTTTTCCACAGAACCATGGGCAGTCAGTCCATCACCCAGGTCTGCGATCCCGTCCAGGTGGTTCAGCCCCGTAAGATAGTACACAAAGGCAATGATGAGCAGCGCACTTATGGAAACCGGCACAAAGCTCATGAGAACATATGCCACAGCCCCCATCAGCAGACCAAGCACTATGCCTACCACCAGATGCAGATAGGTCCGCTTGAAGAATTCGTCAAGCCCCTCCATAGTGATACCCACGGGGATCGTTGACAGGAACCCGAAGCTTGAACGTAGGGCCAATAGGAATGCATTCATCCTGCTATCACATCACTTTTGTTCTTAGGGTCCTTTTTTTCGTTTTTCTGAAGCTTGGAGGACGGACCAGCTGCTTCTGCCATGGACCTTGTGTACATGTTGGCGGAAACGCCACCAATAAGTCCGCCTATTATGTCATCCATGAAAGGACCAAGCTCGGAGAGTATCCCGGGCTTTTGTTTGTCAAAGCGCACGAATTCGAACATGCCCTTGTCACCGCTGATATATTTTGAGATGCTCATCCCAAGTACCTCGTCTGCAATTATGAAGGTAAGGTCCTTTTCGTACGAGCTTTTGCTTATGTTGGGCAACCGGCCGTTCCTGCCCTCTTTTTCAAGCAGTATCCCGGAGTAGATAAGCAGGCACAGGTTGGGGTCGGAAAGAGCAATATCAAGCTCTGCAAGGAACTTTTCCTCTGCAAGTTCCCTTGTTTCGATGCCAGGGTGCGGGACATACAGCTCCAGTGCAGTGTCAACAAGCATCCGGACCGTTATACCCTCCTCTTCGAGGATATCGATGATATCCCTGGTTACCTCACCCTCAGGTTCTTTGGACTGACCCTTTTTCAGGTCCTCTGATTCTATATCCGATAATTTCATTGCCATCACTTTGAAGAGATCTGTTAATTTGTCTGATTACAAGTACAATACCATGATTATGATAGAAGATGCGATGATCGCGAACAGCGATGCCACAAAGGTTATCCAGGCGGCAATTTTTATGTCTTCGGATAACGGATAGGCGGAACCCTTACACAGCACATAGGTATTAGGCTTTTCGAGCATTACCCGGAGGGCACCGGCCACAGAAGCCATAGGATAACCTGAGTTAGGGGATGGTGTTTTCAAACCGTCTGCAAAACCGCACCTGAAAGCATTCTTATGATCAAGTACTTTATTTCCGCGGTAGAACAACCTTACGGTCAGCGTTGCTGCAGAGAGGAAGAATACAGAGAGCCGGGCAGGCACCCAGTTGAGCACATCATCCAGTCTTGCAGAGAACCACCCGATCTCACGGTGGCGCTCATCCTTGTATCCCACCATGGAATCAAGGGTGCTTGCTGCTTTGAACACATACGCCGCTATCAGCCCGAAGGGACCAAAACATGCATAGAACAACAATGGGGAAAGTATACCGTCAACATAGTTCTCTGATGTTGTTTCGATGATCGCTGATGAGACATGCTCCTCGTCGAGCCTGGATGTGTCCCTGCTCACATACATGGACAACTTCTTCCTTGCACTCTCGATCATCCCGGCATCCAGTTCTGTCCTGACCTCCCTGGCAGCGCCATAGAGACAGCGGATGGCAAAGGTAGCCTTGAGGAAATAAGCTGCCACAAGATAGCGCAGGGGAGACGGAATGCTCTGCATCCCCATGAAATAAAGTACGATGTATGCTATAACGCTGGCAAACAGTATCGTTGAGAGGCCCAGGAAAATGCCGTAGAGCTTCTTGTGGGTCTTTGGGACATGCCCTTTGAAGAAATGGATGAGCCTGCCAAACCATACCACAGGGTGCACTGCCGAGGGCGGCTCACCAAAAACCAGATCAAGGGCATAGGCCAGCAGGAGCACTATAACCAGTTCACTTGCATCAGCCTGTACCGGCAGGATCATAACTTATTCTCCATTACATTCTTCCACGCTTTAGCAATGCTTTCTTTATTAAGCCCTTCCGCGGTGAACACGGACAGCAGTTCATCAACGATCTTTTCCTCATGGACCATATTACAGTTCAGACAGCTCCAGACCTGACCTCCGCTGGAGCTCTCTACCCAGCTGCCCCCTGTACGGGCATCCCCGCACGGGTAGAACGGGCAGAAGCAGAACGTACAGTCCTGTCCTTCAAAATGACAGGGATAATAGGCGCATTCGGTATTGCTGCCCCTGCGGCCGCAGTCAGAGGCTGCCCTTATGTTCTCTTCCAGCTGCATATGTGCCTGTTCCCGGCCCCATTCATAGATCACCTGCCGGATAGTGGATACTACACGCTCGTTCTCTTCCCTCGTGCGTACAGCAATCCTTATATAATTCGTACCGATGTCCTGGAACGAACTGCAATCACGGATCAATACGCCATGCGAAGCCATACGTTCTGCAAGCTCTGAAGAATTCAGGGAGAGCTCCGAGATGTCCACAAATATGTAGTTCACACTGCTTTTAATGGGCTTGAATCCCCGGCGTGATAGTTTCTGCATAAGGAAATCATGTTCCTGCTTTATGAATGCCCTGGAGTCCTTCAGGTACTTGCTGTTTGCGCCTCCTTCCATATTCAGAAGGGCAGTTGCAAGAGTATCTGCGATGCACCCCATGTTCCAGGAGAGCCTGGCATTATTGAGCACGCAGGCAAACTTCTTTGACGCTATGCCAAAACCCATCCTTATGCCAGGGATGGCGAAGGCTTTTGTAAGGGAACGCTGGATGAACAGGTAATCATTGTCCTCTACAAGGTACGCAACACTCTGATCAGGATCTGCAAGTTCTATGAACGCCTCATCCAAAAACAGGATGGTCTTGTGTGCCGCACACTTTTTTGCAATTTCCCCGACCTGCTCTTTCAGGAGCAATCTTCCTGTAGGATTATTGGGATTGCACACAAAGATCATTTTTGCTTCATCGAGCAGCTCAGCGTCAAGATCGAATATGTCTTCCTGATCGATGTATTTTATCCGTGCCCCCATTACCCTGCACTGCATCTCATATTCGCTGAACGTCGGCTTTGGAATGAGTACAACATCACCTTCTCCTATCACACACTCGGCAACCAGCCTGATTATTTCAGTGGACCCGTTCCCGGGAATTATATTCTCATATGTTGTGCCCATTCCCACAAATCCGGCTGCTGCCTTCCTATATTCAAGATAA
>JAFGCK010000066.1 GCA_016932675.1 Methanosarcinaceae archaeon
ATTCGGTTGCCCTTGTGACCGACGGCAGGTTCTCTGGCGGGACGCGTGGTCCATGTATTGGTCATATATCTCCCGAGGCGCAGGAAGGTGGCCCCATCGGTCTTGTTGAAGAAGGAGATACCATCGTGATCGACATCCCTGCCAGAAAGCTTGACCTGAAGGTATCCGATGAAGATCTTGCAAAACGCAGGGCTTCTTTCGTGCCTGTGGAAAAACCTGTCACCGGTTATCTTGCAAGGTACAGGAAGTTCGTGAGTTCGGCAAGCAAGGGTGCGATCATAGACTGATGTAAGATAAGGGTTAAGGCCTGAAAAGGCCTTTTATCTTCTTTTTATTAATTGTTCAGCTTAGCCGCAGGATCTGTTACAATAACTATTTCAAACATAAGTTTCCAAAAGCAAACTATGGAACGGACAGGTATTTGTTCTATATGTGGCAGGGCAGGAAAAATGCACACCTGCATGCTTTGTGGCAGGCTGGTCTGTGACCGATGCTATGATTTCTCAAGAAATGTCTGCATCAGGTGCTCTGCAAATCCGGGGTTTTCCGAAAGGTCTCCTCAACAGAGTGGTCTGTAATTTAAGGCCGCATGAGATATTGGATCCCTTCCTCTCCTGCAAGCTTCAGCACACCTGAGGCTACAAGTTCTGATATCCTTGTTTCGATCTCATCCTCTGAGAACTGTTTTGATATCAGGCTTTTGATTATGTCCTTTTTGACCTTTGCACCATGCGGCAGGTACATAAGGATGTTACTCCCCAGTTTGCCAGGTCTGGGGCTGGTATTCCCGGCAGTTGTTGCAGCCGGCCTATTTCCAGCAGGCTGGCACACGGGTGATCCCTGCACATGCGGATCAATACCTGGTTGTGGATCCCTGAATGGCATGAACTGCATGTTCTCTGCCCGGGTATCAAAAGCAGGCGCGATAAAAGAAGTGTGTATTTCCTCTTGTTGGACAGGTTCCATGCTGTGTAGTTTGAACAAAGGCTGTTTCCCCATGGCCGGAGCACTCTGCTGCTCAGCAGTTTCAACAGTTGGTACCATTTCAGGCTTTAATTCCGGCAATTTGAATATTGTGGTCTCTTCCGTTGCGATCGGTGGTTCCAGCCGGGGCATAACAAATGTTAGATCATTGTTTTCAGGAGGTTCTTTCATCCCCTGCATGAAAGGTGCTAACTGTTCCACTTCTTCAGGAACACCAGGCTCTGGCATCGCAAACTGCCCATCCCCCACTATCCCAAAAGCAGGATCTGGGAATGGACCTGGTTTTCTCATCTTCATCTCAACCGGGGGCTTAAGTTCTGGCATTACCATTGCTTGTTCCTGCTGAGTTCCCATTGGTTTGTTAAGTTCCGGGGACACTATCGTTTTTTCCATCTGATCTCCCATTGGTTTGTTAAGTTCCGGGATCACTATCGTTTTTTCCATCTGATCCCCCATTTGTTCCTTAAGTTCCGGGATCACTATCGTTTGTTCCTGTTGTATTCTCACAGTTATTTCAGGTGCCTGGGTATCTATTGTCTGTTCCGGCAGAGTTCCTACTGGCGATTTAAGTTCCGGCATAACTATCGTTTCATCTTGTCGATCTTCCAGAGGCAGTTTGGTTTCCAGTGTTTCCTTTGCCTGTTCATGTAAAATGTGCATAGCAGGCTCAGGTATTGTATGCTCCTGTATGGTCTCATCTTTTGGTTGAACTTTTTGCAATGGGTCTCCCTGTCTATTTTCAGCTTCGCACGAAAATGCTTTCTCTTCTCCGGAGTGTCCGGATTTTGACCCGGTGGGAGTGTTTCCCGGAACCAACAATGAATATCTTTCATCCTGTGTTCGTTCATGAATGTCGGATATATTCTCATCAGTTATTTCCGGCAGACGTCCTGTATTGTCATTGTCAGACAGGTCGCAGCCTGTTGCTTCGTGGCTGGTGACCGAAGATCCATAGATCTCCGGAGCAAAGGAGTGTGCACTTCCTTGCAGTTCTTCTGGATTTACAGATGCCGGACAAGACTGGCTTACAGGATCAGGGATTTCCTGCATGGCCCTGGCATTGAGTTGTTTTTCGATCTCTGACAATTTACAGAAAAGCTCATCAACGTTTCCTTTAAGAGAGGCAATGTCCCGTTCCCATGGTATGTTATTGTCAATGTCATTTATGCTGCCCAGCATATCAAGTTCTCTTTCTATCAATTTCCGGATGAACAGGCTTTTGTTCTCAACACTGTCCAGTTTACTAAAAAGTTCGTCAGACATACTGATGGTCAGGCGTTTCATTACAATCTCTCGTCAGGTATTGGGTATATTTGGGAACATACTAATGTATGCATACATCACACATATATAGTTAATGGAAATATATTTTAAAAGAATCTGGAAAAAGCAACGTCTGTCAACTTTATTGTATATTTTATCAAATATATTTCAAAAAATAAATATTGGATGATGCATATCAAAAATAGATGTTGATCATAAGCTCACATGGACTTCTTACATTCCGGACATACCATGCCTCTGGTGGTAGAGATGAACGAATGCTTTGGTGTAATGCACTTGCATATTGGGCAGAGTTCGCTGGCCCTGAATATCTTCTCAACGGCCTGGAGGTCAGCTTCATAGATATGTGTGTCCCATCCGGTCGCGATCAAAGATTCGATCTCATATGACAGGCCCTGCTCCCTGAACACCTTCTTGACGCCTTCCACAATTGCGGGAATGTTTGCAGGGAACCCGCCGTAGGCATCCCATGAACGGTACAGTATGTACATTCTTGTCTGTGTTTCATTCAGAAGCTCTATCTTGTATGCTATCCAGCAAGGCTGGTCCTCAAATTTAGGGATGTGGACCTCGTTCTCCCATAACACTCCGACATGTCTTCTTGAACCGGGGCGCAGGTTCGCCACGTTCTCGTTCAGTGTATTGTAAGCTGTCTCACCGTATCTGAACAGTTGTTTAGCATAACAGTAATCGAATTTCCTTTTGTCACCTTCGGGAAGTGAGACATACCACTCGGCATACTCCTCGGTGAGTTCATCCTTGTATTTCCTTATAAGATTCTCTCCGAAAGGGACAGCAGGATTCACCTGGTTATTATTGACATCCTTTATCTGGATGGTTGCATGAACCCTTTTTGTCATTGTATTATAGTCCGGCTTGTGTTCCTCGCCTTTCTTGTATATCTCGTAGATGAGTTGTGACCATGCTGAAGAAATATTTTTTGCTTTTATGAGTACAGCTTCCATGTCTATCATTCCCTTTTATCTGGCAGTTGCAGACGTTTTGCTGAAAATCCTTTTCAAAAGGTCCCGTCCTTGAAAATGAATGTATTTTTGGTTAATATAATTATGCAGCATCTAAGTACTTAATTGATGTCTGGCTGAAGTTCTGGTATCTGTCGCCGGCATTATGCCTCATCGCTTACATTCTCTGCTCTGCTCTTATCGACCAGGGCACTTGCAAGCATAATGGCTTTTGTATAATGTCCTCCAACCCTTGAAGTGTCTACGAATACATGGTCGTTCATCAATACAGGCGCTCCCATGCCATCCCCTCCGCCGAGGAATACCAGTGTCCTGAAGATAAGGTTTCCTGATATACCGTCAGGAGCCATGATGAAGTTCGCTTCCCTGATGGCATCCTCTATAAGGATCGTGTAATGCTTTGCCTCGATACCCATCTCCCTTGCCCTGTTAACTATAAAATCCCCTTCGGCAAGAGTCTGGTCAACACGTTTGTTCCTTCCAAGGTCGCCAAGCCTTCCTCCGGAAAGCACTCCTACAACGGGTTCGATACCGAACCTGCGGATATGTTCTACTCCAAGCCGGATAAAAGCTATCTTGTCGGCCAGCTCGTTCCCTTCATCGATCCCTACCGGTGCGATAAAGAACGGTTTCCCTTCACATGTCAGCAGTAATGCAATACGATGGAGCTGATCCTGCTCCAGTGTTTTCTTAAGGTTTGACAGGGTTTCATATGCCCTTGCTGTTCCCCGGACCGCTGCATCGACATATTTGGACCTTAAAAGCTCCCCAAGCACTTTTTCAGGATCGTTTGTCCCGATGACCTCAAGATCTGTCCCTACCGCCTCGATCTTTTGCTTATCCCCTATAAGGACCACATGGGCATATCCTGCATCCTGTGCATCCTTTGCACTCTTCAGCATCTTGGGGGTGGGATCTCTGACCCCTATGGCAACCCTTGCCCTGTTATGTAAAGCTTTTTGTTCTATTATCTCGAGCAGGTTCCCGGTGCTTTTTGATCCCATGTATGTATACCTACCATTAGTAATATCAATCAGAACAGACAAAGATGTGCAAACATTAATTACTTTTCCTGAATATCGGGTAATGATCTCTTATGACTGTGAGTATGGAATGGGCAGAAAAGTATCGGCCAAAGACACTTGCTGATATAGTTGGTCATAAAAAACCTGTTGAAGAACTGCGCAGCTGGGCTGAGCAATGGGTTCATGGCATTCCTGATGTAAGGGCAGTTATCCTGCAGGGTCCGGCTGGTACAGGCAAGACATCCTCTGCCCATGCACTGGCCATGGATTTTGGCTGGGAGGCTATCGAACTCAATGCGAGTGACCAGAGGACAGCCGGTGTTATCGAAAAGGTTGCAGGTTCTGCTTCACAGATGCGAACATTGACCGGCGTATCCGGAAAAAGGCTGATAATACTCGATGAAGCGGACAACCTCCACGGAAACAGCGACCGTGGTGGCTCACGTGCAATAATCAATGTGATCAGGGAAACCAGCCAGCCGGTGGTGTTGATCGCCAATGATCTATATGGAATATCTTCCTCATTGCGATCCCTCTGCCTGGAGATCAAGTTCAATCCCATAAAGTCGCGATCAATTGTAACTGCTCTCAGGGAGATCGCCATAAAGGAAGGTGTCATGTGCGGGATCGGTGTGATCGAGAAGATCGCCGAGAATGCGGATGGTGATCTCAGGAGTGCCGTCAATGACCTCCAGGCGGTCGCCATGGGGCGTACTGAAATTAATATTGAGGATATATCGACCGCAGAGCGCGATA
>JAFGCK010000007.1 GCA_016932675.1 Methanosarcinaceae archaeon
ATATGAAGAACTACAGGCTGTATAGAATTCCTGCAGAGGGTGATCCACGTAATGCAGTTCTTTATCTTCTTCTGGCTTCTAATTCTGGAACCGGGGCAAAAAGGGCTGATATTTTTACTTCTGCGAGAGATGGAATAGAGAACTTTGAACAAGTCACCAATAAAACAGGTCTTGATCATGCACACCATACCTGTTAAACCATAAAGATATCGGTCAGGCCGACACTGAAGAAGACATATGTTGCAGCAGGCAGTTTTACGCCCCGGTTAAGAATTCCATATATACAGACATAATTCTGCAATATCAGAGATATATTTTTATATTAATAATGCATATTAAAATTTAGGCCGGGTTCATAGCGTACCACCAACCAACCAACCACCAACCAATCCTATCCGGCCGACTTTTCTACTCATCGACCAGATGCAGCACATTAAGTATCCCGTGACAGTTGCATGTTGTCGCTATAAAGAAGGACCTCTCCTCAATACCCGGACCCGGGGATCTTTCCCTGAGTTCACGCACACGTTCCATGACAGATATCAGGTTCGCTTTCAGGTCTGCGCCACGAATACCACCTATCCCGGGTCCCATCTGGCAGCTTTCAAATACCCAGCCGGTATGCTGCATAGAATATTCACGTACATAGCTGGTAATTGTTCTTGGTTTTACCCTTTTGAAAGTGTAACAGTAACCTTCCGGCCCCATGCAGTTGTCAGGGCAGATCTCCCCGGGCCGTGCATACGAGAAAAAGATAGCACCATGTTCCGGGAATACTCCTGCCACGATGTTCTCAGGGAAAGCAGAAGCCATGCTTTCAAAAAAGGCCGCCGTATTACCACCCTCATTGACTGAAAGTTCACACACAGACCCCTGGTCCTGATCAAAGCTCAGGAAATCCACGACCATATCAACAGCCGCATGGGAAGGAATGGCAGGTACGATGTACTCAGGCATCCCATACAACAGAAGGGATGGTACCTCTTTAGCATCCATGCAGTAAAAATAGATCACAGGTTCACTACCTTCTGTTTTGTGAGATGGTTCAGGATCAATGGCTCTTCCTGTGCTGGCAGTAAATGAACTTATGATATCTTTCAGCTGTTTCCATTCACGCAGTACCTCTGCATTCTTTGATGCCGGTGCATCACAATCGCTATCGATCACTAGTACAAAGGGCAGACTTTGTTTGCGCGCATGTTCCGTGAACTTTTTACCGATCTTCCCGCCACCCAGAACAAGGTGGTACCCACTGATCACCGGCAACTGAAGGATCGTATTGATCTTTGAATCGATCTTTGCAGACAGGTTAGGGTCCATATCCAACGCTCTTTTCAGAACCATTTGGTTTGTTTTGGTGATACTATTACACAGTATTCAAAAAAAACCTTTACGATATCCGATCATCATATAACTTTCCCGGAAAGCATGGAATCCATGTACCTTTTCAGATGAGAGTGCACTTCCATGATCTCTTTTGTCTGCGGAAGTGAGGCTATCGTTCTTTCAATATAGCCCTTTTCCATTACAATGCGAAATGTTTCAGTGAAGTTTATATCGAATACCCATGCAAGCCGGGTGAGGCTCAGGTCGTTGAACGTCCTCGCCTCAGCAGTACTTGCGATCCTGTTATTGAGGATATCGTAGATCAGATATTGAGAATACTCCGGGATATCCGGCAAACCCAGCTCCAGTGCAGGGTTCGGGAGATCATCCTTTACGGAAAAATAATCGTCCATGATCTTCAGTATGTCCAGTTTATCCGCATCCCTTACCAGCCGGGAATGTAAAAGGCATCGCTGGTCGAGATCATCCGGAACCTTTTGAATATTGTGGTAAGAAATAGCTTCACAGATGATCTCATGCTCCTCCCGGGATAAAGAAGAGAGCACTTTCTCCGATCTCAATATATTTACTCCCAGAATGGCATGGTTCTCTGATTCGGAATCCCTGAATGTACGATACTTGCGGAACTGCTCAAAACGACCGATATCATGGAAAAGTGCTATGGTCATTGCAAGGTATCGCTCAGCTTCATCCAGCTTTTCGGAACGGGATATCAAAGAGGCATTTTTGCAGACCCTTAGACTGTGTTCTTCCTTGAGCTTTATGTTCTGCAGTACAAAGGGATCCACCGAGTAGAACAACCTTACATAGTCCATGAACCATTTCCTGAAAACCTGAAAAGCAGCTTCATCCATCAAGCTTTATAGCGTTTTTATCCATATTCTTTTTTTCGCTTCTGAATAAAGAAGTTAACCATAAATAGGAATGCAGGAGAATAAACATATATTGTATGGACCCATAGAGCTGGTCAGCCCGGAACTGCTCGTTATTGACCGCATCACCTGTTTGTTCGCAATGAAAACTATTTTATATTTATATGCATTCCTAAACCTTTAGACCAGTTTGGTACGGTGCAATACAATGAACATAAGTCTATCCGACAGAATGGTGAACATGCCCCCCTTCCATGTTATGGAGATACTTGAGAGGGCGCAGGAACTGGAGAGACAGGGCAGGAAGATAATCCATCTTGAGATAGGCGAACCCGATTTTCCCACAGCGCCACATATCTGCGAGGCCGCGACTGCAGCCATGTGTGAAGGCAACACGAAATACACCCATAGCCAGGGTTTGCCGGAGCTGAGGGAAGCTATCGTGGAGAACTACATGAACAGGTTTGGTGTGGATATCTCGCCCGAGCAGGTAATCATTACTTCCGGAACCAGTCCTGCAATGCTTTTATTGTTCATGGCACTGATAGATGCCGGCGATGAGGTTATAATGTCAAATCCTCATTATGCATGTTATCCCAACTTTGTGAGGGCTTTCGGCGGGCTTCCCTGTTTTGTATATACTGACAGGCACAATGGGTTCATGCTTCAACCGGAAACTGTCAGTGAAAAGATAAATGAAAGGACAAAGGCCATACTGGTGAACTCACCATCAAACCCCACAGGCCAGGTCTTAACTTCTGAAATGCTTGAAAGACTCTCTGATGTTGCAGGAGATATACCGGTGATCTCCGATGAGATCTACCAGGGACTTGTGTATGACGGAGAGGACCATACCATCCTGGAATACAGGGATAACGCTTTTGTGCTCAATGGTTTTTCCAAACTCTATGCGATGACTGGCTGGCGACTGGGATATCTCATAAGCCCTGTGGAACACATAAGGACCCTCCAGAAAATGCAGCAGAACTTTTTCATATCCACCAATGCCTTTGTGCAGCATGCAGGAATTGCAGCTCTTCGCGGCCCCCAGAACACTGTGAGGGAAATGGTCTCAACTTATGATAAAAGACGCCGGTATCTTTTGAAAAGGATAATTGAGGCAGGCATGGAGGTTGAGAGTGAACCTAAAGGTGCATACTATATATTCGCAGATGCCCGTGAGTTCGGTGAGGATTCCCTTAAGCTCAGCCACAGGATACTTGAGGACATCGGTGTTGCAGTGACTCCAGGGATCGATTTTGGTGATGGTGGGGAAGGCTACCTGCGTTTCTCCTACGCAAACAGCCTTGAGAACATAAAAGAAGGAATGGACAGGATACAGGCATATTTCGCCCCCGGAAAGCCGGGCAGCCTTATCTGACCCCGTAATAGTCTCACATGAAAGTAAAAGATCCAGACATCACATAGATAGATTATAACGATTTCATCTGTCAGAATCCTATATTCTTCAATGAATACAGACATCTGCGGACCTTAACATTTTTAGCCCGGACTACAAAATGTAGTGGAATTCAGCAAAGTATATATAGGGTTTTATTCATACCAAAATGTAGCATATACTTGTCGAAAAAAAATGGTTTTGTGCCCGGATAATTAAAAAGTGAAACCGGATACAATAAGATCCTGCAAGTGAGACCAGATGACAACGGAAAGAACTGAAGACTATCTTAAGGCAATTGAGAAGGTCATAGAGAAAAAAGGGTATGCCCAGGTAAAAGATATCTCAAGGGATTTAGAACTGAGTTCGCCCAGTGTGACGGGCATGTTCAAGAAACTTACCAAACTCGGTTACATCAATTATGAGAAGTACGGCGGTGTCACGCTTACACCCGAAGGTGAGAAGATCGCCAAGTGCACCCTGGAGAAACATAGTGTCATAAGGGATTTTTTGCTGATACTGGGAGTTGATGAGGAGACCGCTGATCATGATGCATGCAAGATAGAGCACGTCCTAGCACCTGAGACCTTTGAAGTCCTCACGAAGTTTGTGGAATTCATTGACAGAAAGGAAGACTGGCCCTACTGGCTCGATCATTTCAGGCATTTCTATAAAACAGGCGAATACATAGAATGCACACCTGCATCAAAGGATAGCTGCCCCATTCACGGGAAAAAATAGGAGAGGGACTGAGTCCTTTCCGGGGATCGAGCGCCCCTGCCAGCCCGGATACTGAACGAGGATACATGAAGCACACATGATGTAGTTTTTTGTGCATTTAAATAAATTAGGTATCTCGAAATTGCTAAATATTAAAAGTGCGATTACGCTAAGTCATAAACAAGGATGGAAAATTGCTCAAGGAATTAACTCAGATGTTCGATATCACACTAGATACCCTAAAACCCGGAGACATGGCCAGGATAACCAAAGTGCGTGTGAGGGGGCCTGCCAGAAGAAAACTGCTAGATATGGGGATGGTTGCAGGCTCAGAAGTTGAGCTCATAAGAAAAGCACCATTGGGGGACCCTATTGAGTTCAGGGTCAAAGGATACAATCTCTCAATAAGGAAAAATGAAGCAAGGCAGATCTTTGTTCATCTGGTAGAATAGATCCTCTCTTTTTTGAAAGGCAGGTAGAATTTCTGAGTCTTGAGATAGTATGTTATAGAGGACACAATGGAAAACAATAAGATCAGAGTCGCGCTCGCCGGAAATCCAAATGTGGGAAAGACCACATTGTTCAATGCGATAACTGGTTCAAGGCAACATGTGGGCAACTGGCCGGGAGTGACCGTTGAGAAAAAGAGTGGTACAAGGATATACAAGGACTATGAGATAGAGGTCATCGACCTGCCCGGAACCTACAGCCTGACAGCCTATTCTATGGATGAGATAGTTGCAAGGGATTTCATCATAGAGGAAAGGCCTGACATCGTGGTCCAGATAGTTGACGCATCGAACCTTGAAAGGAACCTCTACCTGACTACGCAGTTGATGGAACTGGAAGCAGAGATGGTCATTGCCCTGAACATGTGTGACCTTGCCCTGGAAAGAGGAGACAAGTTGTATCTTGACAAAATGGAAGAGATACTGGCTGCCCCTGTTGTCAGAACAGTTGCAAGCAAGAACATCGGGATCGATGAACTGCTGGACAAGGTCATTGAGGAGAAGAACAATGAACAGTACCATGGCCACGAGATAGGTTACGGCGACGAGATAGAGGACAAGATCCTTGAGATTGAAAAAGTGCTGAATGAAGATGGAGGACTTGCAGGAAAATATCCCATCCGCTGGATGAGCATACGCTTACTTGAAGGCGATGTAAATGTAATGAGAAAGGTCGCAAAAAGTCAGGTGTCAGAAGCGATCAATGATCTGCTGGATTCCATTGACCAGGAGGAATATGAAGCAGAGATAGCTGATAAACGCTATGTGACGATCAATGCCATCTTTCCCCAGTTGTGCACCAGATCTGATGTGAAGCTAAGCAGGTCAGACATGATCGACCGGGTGCTGACCAATAAGTATCTAGGAATACCTATTTTCCTGGCCCTTATGTGGGGTGCCTTTGAGCTTACCTTTGCATTTGCCACCCCATTCATGGATATGATCGAAATTGGTTTTACCTGGCTGGCAACGAGTGTGGCAGCCAGTATTGAACCTGTGTGGCTTGCATCCCTTATAGGTGATGGCATAATAGGTGGAGTAGGGGCTGTGCTGATATTCGTCCCGAACATATTCATATTATTCTTTCTGCTATCCCTTCTCGAAGGCAGCGGATACCTTGCAAGGGCCGCTTTCATTATGGACAGGCTCATGTACAAAATAGGGATGCATGGAAAATCCTTCATACCCATGCTCATGGGATTTGGGTGTAATGTTCCGGCGGTAATGGCAACCCGAAGCATAGAGGACGACAGGGACAGGCTCATAACCATACTTGTAGTTCCCTTCATTTCATGCGGTGCAAGGTTACCTATATACATACTTTTCGCGGGAACATTCTTTGGAAGGCAGGCTGGAACTATCGTATTCCTGCTTTACATTCTCGGAATAGCTGTAGCAATCGCATCTGCAAAATTACTGAGGTCCACTTTGATCAGGGGTAAGCCTGCACCCTTTATTATGGAAATGCCACCATACCGCGTCCCCGTGCTTAAAACAAGTCTCATCCATATGTGGGACAACGGGGCCATGTATATCAAAAAGGCAGGAACGATCATATTGCTGGGTGTGATCGTCATCTGGCTGCTGGCATCATTCCCCTGGGGAGTCGAATATGGAAGCGAGGAAAGCTATGTGGGCATTATAGGACATTCCTTCGAACCACTTATGAAGCATCTGGGATTTGACTGGAAGATCACGGTTTCGCTCATATTCGGATTTGTCGCCAAGGAGATCGTTGTGGCGTCCATGGGAGTGCTGTATGGGGTAGGTGATAACCAGGAAGCTTTGGCCCAGAGCCTGCTGGCAGACCCTTCGATAACAGCCCTTAGCTCACTCAGCCTCATGGTTTTCAGCTTGTTGTACATGCCCTGCGTGGCCACCCTCGGAGTCATACGGAAAGAGACCCTGTCCTGGAAATGGACGATCTTCGCATTATCCTATGGAATTACTGTTGCCTGGATAATTGCCTTTGTAGTATACCAGGGAGGAAGTCTGCTTGGGTATTGAGGTGGTAGAATGAAAAGGGGTACCAGACAAAAGATGTGGTTCGCTCTGTTATCAGGGTGCTCTTACATCCTCTTCGGGCTTACGCAGCTGATAACAGGATCCTCTAAAGCACTTTTTGGCATTTCCGTACCACATAGCATCGGGAAGGTCATTACAGGAATGCTGTTCATACCTGCAGATGCCATTGCCGGATTAGTGCTTATACTGATCGGATGCGTGTTCATTTACGGCTTTGAGGAAATACGCTCTGGAAAATATGAAGGGATTGCCTATGTGTATGTAGGAATACTTCTGTCACTTATATTTGCAGGGATCTATGTGCTCTCGGGATTTGGCAACACCCTGGAGGTCTACCTTCTCAAGAACGAGACTTTCACGGACTGGTCAATAACAGATGACATCCGTCCTGAGATCTACCTGGGCCTGTTATCACTGTTAGCTTACCTGAAATGGAAAGATGATTTTGACATAGATGGCATGAAACCGGTAGACCATGATCAGAAAGATACTGACACATCTGTACATTGATAAACTTTCCTTTGGGGAGACGGCAATAAAACTGGATATCAGTTCTGAAAGCCTGAAAGAGATACTGGATAACATGGAACATATGGGTTACATCAGGAAGGTGCACGAAGATACAAATACGACCTGTCCAACATGCAGAAACTGTGGAAACACAGGGATGTGCCACACGGAAACCAGCAACATAAGCGCAAAGAAGCTTATCCTTACGGAAAAAGGTAAGAGGATCTGCGACCGGAAGAAAAAACAAGACGCCACCACACCAAAGTAACAACACCGGAAATATTGGATTTTCGACACTAGCACCCACGGTACTGCTATATTTCAATAGTTGTATAAGTAATACAATCATTTTAAATAGTAATGCATATAGAAATCACAACCGTAACATATATCTATAAATTAGAAGTCAGTACATGTAAAATTCTAAAAAATACTTCAAGGGATTCATATGAGAACAGGAGTTGCAGTTGACATCGGAACCAGTGGTATAAGAGCACAGAAGATCGATCTGGATAGCGGTGAGATCAAGAAAACAGTAATAACCCTACGCAACCCGATCCCGGGTGCGAACGTGATGGATCACCTTGATTTTGCCATCACGTACGGTCTTGACCGGGCCCATGGGCTTGTCGTAAATGCCGTAAGAAAGGTTATCAAACAACTGGGCGTGGAAGAAGAAGAACTGCAGAGAATGGCTATCTGCGGCAATCCGATACAGCTTTCCATTTTCCAGGGAATCCCGATAGAGGATCTTGCATACGCTGGTGAGAGAAAGAAGGCGAAACTGAACATCAAGGAGCAGAACAGGGACGCGCGGATCGTAGACTGCTCTGAGATCGACGGTCTTGAAGTCTATCCCAACGCCAAGCTGGTCGTGCCGCCTGCCATCAGGCATGAGGTCGGTGCAGATGCTCTTGCACTTATCATCAAGTCAGGATTCCTTGAAACAAATGAAACTGCGATCGCTACTGATTATGGAACCAATGCAGAGATGGCACTGATCCATGAGGGAACCATTTACACAGGTTCTGCTGCAGCAGGCCCGGCGCTGGAAGGACAGCAGATAAAGCACGGAAAACTTGCATCACCGTTCGTGATATCCGATGTGGCTTTTGAAGGCAGTAATCTACGCAATTATGTACTTGATGGCGAGATGAACACAGTAAAAGGAAAACTGGTCGATCCCAGGAATGGTAATGTAATTGAGGAAGGAGTACAGATGTGGCGCTGTGCTGCCCCGCGTAAACTTCCCACCGGTGAAGAAACGATGGATTGTGAAGGTTCCATACCGGCAAAGGGGATCACAGGTACCGGTGTAATAGCTATCATTGATGCAGGTATGAAGAATGGTGTAATAGAACTTCCAAAGATCACCACGCCAGATCACATATTATACCTCCAGGACAATGTGAAGTTCTTTGATAAAGATGTAGAGGAAGCCGGACTGGCCATAGGCGCCATACGCGCAGGACACCTTGCACTCTGTAATGCCGCAGGCATTGAGGTAGCTGATGTAAAGAAGGCATATATGTCAGGTGCTGCAGGAACCTATATGGATGCCGTGAAAGCGCACCAGATAGGCATGGTCCCATACAATGTCGACGAGGTCATACAGATCGGTAACACTTCGCTTATCGTCTCAAGAGAGATACTTATATCAGAAGACAGGTTGTGGGAACTTCAGGAGATAGCCAAGAAGATCGTAAGCAATCACGTAATGTTTGCAACTGATCCTGGATTCAAGGATGCATATATACAGGAGATCTCTTACTGGACAGAGGGTATGCCCTTTAAGATGCTCAAGAAGTTCCTCAAGAAGAAGAAGCTTCCTCAGATCGACCTCCCGGAAAATGTCGCAAAGGTTGATAAGCGCGTAGAGAGAGATATTCCCGTGCTTGGCGAGGAAGGACTTGATGTACTTGAGAAGGTCGGTACATACCTTACCATGAAAATAGACTGCCCCGAATGCCCGAAATGTGCCAAGGTCTGTCCAACAGGTGCTCTCACAATAGACGAAGAGGGACTAGTGCTGATAAGAACCGACCTATGTGACGGGGCAAACTGCAAGCGATGCATAAATGCGTGCCCTAAAGACAAATTCAAGTGGGAGAACCTGGAAGTCATGGAGATCGAAGATTGATCTCCAGATATCATTTTTAACAAAGCGTTTTTAACAAAGAGGAGAAAAAAATAATGAAAGTGTTAGTAGTTGGAGGATTTTTAGGAAGTGGTAAAACCTCTACTATCTTGAGATTGGGAAAAGAGTTCAGCAAGGCTGGCAAAAAGGTTGCTATCATTGTCAATGAAATTGGTGAGATTGGTATCGACGGCGACGTAATGACAAAATATGGGCTTGATACAACTGAACTTACCAACGGATGTATCTGTTGTACGCTGAAGGTCAACATGAAACAGACCATAACATTGCTTAATAATACGTATAAGCCGGACATATTGCTTGTCGAACCAACTGGCATTGCATTCCCCCAGGTCATTAAGACCGATGTTAACCTTATGAATCTGAAAGATTGTACTGTACAGCCCCTTGTGACCCTTATTGACGGGAGCAGGTTCAAGCAGCTTATGAAAGAAGTGAAGCACTTTGCCATGCGGCAGATAATAGATGCAGAGATACTCGGGATCAATAAGCTTGACCTTGTGGAAGATATAAGGATACCCATACTCGAGGCTTCGGCGCAGCAATTGAACCCGAATGCTAAGGTCATCAAGCTTTCTGCCAACAAGGATGATGAACACTGGCACAATTTCGTAAAGCTCACACTTGGTGAGGAAGCCGACGAGTTGATAAAAGAAGTCACGGAAAAAGGACACAAGGTCGCAGCTCCTGATACACCGCTGATCGACGACGAAACCGGATTAGCCATTGATACCAGCAACATGGATTCCATTGAAGCATCCGGAGTCACCAGTTACGCTACAGAATATACAATTGGGAAAATCGGTACTGAGCTGGCAAGGTCTGTAAGCAAGGAGATAATGGAGGACATAAAATCAGAGGTTATCAAGTATAGTCCGGAATTTGTCGGGCATATCAAACTGTTCGCTGAATCTGAATCAGACACTGTGAAAGTCAACCTGACGGGCTATGACATGGACGTGACAGAAGAGGTGTTCGAATCGAACAATACGGAAATACCCCGACTGAAGATACTGTCCGCAGTTTCAAATATAGGCCACGATGAACTCGTGAATATTGTGCAGGGTACTATTGAAGATAAACTAAGGAACAAAAATATAGATTTTACCCACAAAGTACACGATCATGGCCACAATCATGAAAAGGTCTCTCCTAAAAACTGAGGCACATATACGACCTTCTCCTTGACCAGGTCAAGGAGATGTTTTTCTTTTTTTCAGACAGTCAATTATACGTTTTATGTTTTGCTTCAAAGAATAAATGAAATTATGTTTTAGAGGATCATATCTGCAAAAAGGCAGTCATGTATAAAGTTGAAGTTTTATAAGTTTGGTTCTCTTCAACATTGTGTGGCTATTTGAGCACATGGCAAAATTCATTTTTCTTTTCCATAAGTCCCTATTTCACCTGCAGCAATGTTTGAAAATTGCTCTTCGGTTTGAGCGAAGCGGGCTGAAGGACAAAACCTGAATTAACAATTCATGAAAACAATATACTTCAATG
>JAFGCK010000067.1 GCA_016932675.1 Methanosarcinaceae archaeon
CCCGTATTTCATGAGCTTTGACCCGGTGCCGTCCACACCTCTTGAGAATAATCCCCCCTCTCCCAAATGGAGGGAGATCCGGCTCTACCAGACATCCTATCTGTTAAAGGACTATGGCCTGAGATCCTTCGATCTTGAAACGGTTTATGATGGCAATGGTTTTCTTGTTGATGCCGATCCCAAAATGCTGCTTGCACACTCGCTTCCCGAAAGGTTCCCGGTGAATATCAACTCGGCAAGCATGAAGGACTTGCTTCTTGTGCCGGGGATAGGGCCGGTGGGTGCCAGCAGGATCATCAGGTCCAGGCCCATCTCCTCCGAGAAGGAGCTCATGCGCATGGGAGTGATCATTTCCAGGGCCCGCCCCTTCATAGAGATCAACGGGAACAGGCAGACCAGCCTGTTATCTTTTGTGGGGGCAAGCTGATGATCATAGCTTTCAAGGAAAATGTAGAGGGCGTACTGCTGGCATGCCTCGAACTCCTGGAACACCCGGGTTCCTGTCTTATATATGCAAAGGACCTGGATGATCTCAGGGCCAAAATGTTATTTTCAGGCTTTGAGGGCGACATGAGGGTGGTCGGGTTCAAACCCCGGGTGAACTGCTCAGAGCTTGCTGCACGGATATCTGGTAAGGGAAAGAGCCGGATCTTCCAGAAAGATCCCTCTGTGGAAAGATATATCGATCTTGTCCTCAGGCATTCTTCCTGCAACCCGGCGGAACTGGTCGGTCTCATCTGTTCATGCGCAGGGGAAGCTGATCAGTTATATTCCGGAAAGACCCTTACGGGTAAGAGGTATTACAATTACATGCGGGATGTGACGCGTGCACACCACAGGCTGTGCATGTTCGCGCGTCCTGATCTTGTGAACGGCATACTGTCGGTGAAGGTCAGGTCTCCCCACCGCATAGGCGATATGTTCTGCCGCTGGCTTGCGGGAAAGAACCCTGACCTGCCTGTGTCGGTTGTGGAGAAGGATATTGCATGGATTGGTAATGGCCGCTATCTGGGCCTTGAGCATTTTACGAGCGTACGTTCTTCTTTCATGGAAAGCCTGAGCCTCTCATGTGAGGATAATGAGGTCGGCAGTCTGTGGGATATCTATTATGATTCGCAGATGATCTCGAACCGGAGGAACAAAAGGCATGCAAAGCACCTTCAACCAAAGAGCTCAGCCTCTGTGAGCGGCATGTCCTGCAAGGACAGGTATAAGGTGGAGCGTGGCATAGCTACCTGTACCCTTGATCATTTCAATGTCTAAAAAAGGATTCTGGAAAGACCATGTCTGGTGATGTAAGGAGTTTGAGAGCTGTTCCCGGAATAGGGGATAAGATGGCAAAACGGTTCATCGAACATTTCGGAACTGAGGACCTGGCCCTTGAAGCAATTGTCGGGGCAGATATCGCAGGGATATCCCAGGTTGAAGGTGTAGGTCAGCGCTATGCGGTCTCCCTGGTGCATGAAATACGTTCAAGGTCAGAGGGTATTGATATCTATGATCTGCTTAAGACCAGGGAAGCAATGGATGTGTATGAGAAGTTGCTTGACCTTATCAAGGGTTTTGCACATACGGCATATGCAAGGGACAAGCTGCATACATTCATACCATATCCTTCCAGAAGGTCTGATCTGATCATGCAGATGCGCAGTTCGGTTTCCGGATACATGGAGACTGCCAGGCTCCTGGGGGAAGACACAACGCTGGTTTCCATGTTTGCTAAGGTGAAACCCATGGATCTGAAACACACCATCCCCCGGGCAAGGGACAGGGTACTTATCACGGCAGACCAGAAGGCCTTCGAATATGCCAGGGAGAGATTCGGTTTCATGCTGGATGTGCAGCTGGCAGGCTCTCTTTCTGAATTCATTGACATTGCCAGGGGTTATTCTCATGTCATCGCTGCAGATGATACCTGTCTCTCTTTCGATCTTCCGGAAGAGGTCCAGCCGGAGTTTGTTTCTGATATCACACAATATGAGGACTGGGAGATCATCCCGGAGAAGGAGATAATTTCTTTTTCCAGGAATCTTGGCAGCCTGCAATGTGCCATAGATATCGTCAGTGTGCTGCGTTCCAGGGGGGTATCATTCATGGACGATGTTCCGGATAAAGATCTTGGGCAGCTTGCCTCCACCCTCTCGCTTATCGATACTGATGGGAACATTATAGAGGGCACCGATGAGGAAGTAGACCGGCTGCGATATGCCATTGAAGGTCTTGATGCCTGTGTCCTGGCTGCCCTGAAGGATGCGAACTCGAAGTTCGATGAGTGTCTTGTGAAGAGTGAGTTCACACTTGGTGGGCAGGATATGCTCAGGGTTATGAAGGGCTCCGTGGAGCTGAAGGATATCCTGGGAAAGAAACTCCATTCCAGCTATCATTCTGTGATGAAGGAGTGCATCAGCGGCATCTGCAGCGAACTGGACCTGCAGAAGAAGGAGACCATGTTCATAGATTCCCTCTTTCCCGAGGAGATCAGGCATCCTGTTGAGATCGACAGGGAGCAGCTGTCGTCCTTCAGGCAGCATCTGGAGCGCAAGGTCCTCAAAAGACAACTTGAGCATAAGCGCGAGATTGCCCGGGTACTTTCATCCTATCGGGACTTCGTCAGGAGAATGGTCAAGGAAGTACTGGATTTTGACGTGGGTTTTGCAATTGGTTGCTTTGCCATGGCCCACGGTCTGGAAATGCCGGATATCATTGAAGGTCCGGGTCTTGGATTTGAGAATGGCCGCAACCTCTTCATAGTTTCCAGGCACGGGGATGCAGTGCCAGTTGATTATTCCGTGGGGAAGAACAGTTTCAGCCCTGATGCTGACGGCAGCCGTGTAGTGCTGCTCAGCGGTGTCAACTCCGGTGGAAAGACCTCACTGCTGGAGTTGGTGGCCCAGTCGGTCATCCTGGCTCACATGGGATTCCCTGTACCGGCATCATCCAGCGAGATCTCACTTACTGACAGGTTCTACTACTTTGCCAAGTCCAAGGGCACGCTTGATGCGGGGGCCTTTGAGACCACACTGACAGATTTTGCAGTGGTGGCAGATAATTCTGCCAAGATGGTGCTGGCCGATGAGCTTGAGTCCATAACAGAGCCGGGTGCTTCGGCCAAGATCATGGCGGGAATACTTGAGGTGCTCACTGAGAACCAGCGGAGTATGTCGGTGTTCGTATCCCATCTTTCAGAACTCATACTTGAGAACACCGTATGCAGGATAAGGGTGGACGGCATAGAGGCAAGTGGTCTTGACGCTGACCTTGATCTTATAGTTGACAGGAGCCCGCGCTACAACTATGTTGCCAAAAGTACGCCGGAACTGATTGTCGAGAGATTGTCAAAGAAGACCACTGGTGGAGAACAGCTGTTCTATGAAAAGCTGAAGGCAAAGTTCCAGTGACCCTGTCCATTGCCTAAAGGGTTCCCTTGGTGCTTTTGATCCCTTCCCCTTCAATGGTTACAGCCCTTCTCAGTGCATATGCGAATGCCTTGAAGAGTGCTTCTATCTTGTGGTGGTCGTTATCGCCGTAGACTTCTGCATGCATATTGAGCTTTGCATTCTGGACGATGGATTCGAAGAAGTGCCTGACCATCTGGGTGCTGAACTCTCCCACCTTTGCTGACATGAACCTTGCGTCCATTACAAGATAACTGCGTCCCCCAAGGTCCAGTGTCACGCTTGCAAGTGCCTCGTCCATGGGTATGCGGGCCTCTCCGAACCTGGCTATCCCTGCCTTGTCTGCAAGTGCCTCGGCCATTGCCTGTCCGAGGACGATGCCGGTATCCTCTATGAGATGGTGATCGTCTACAACCAGGTCACCGGTGGCTTTGACAGTAAGATCGAAGTTGCCGTGCTTTGAGAATGCTGTGAGCATGTGGTCAAAGAAACCTATGCCTGTGTCAATATCCGATACTCCTGTCCCGTCAATGTTCAGTTCAATCCTGATATCCGTTTCGCTGGTCCTGCGTGAAACTTCTGCTGATCTCATGATGCACCTTCGATATACTCTTTTATTGTTCTTCACTGATAATATTTATTGCTTCTGTAAGGGTGAACTTCCCTGTGTACAGAGCGCTTCCCACCACTACTGCTGCAGCTCCTGTCTTTCTGATCGAGATGAGATCCCCAAGGCTTGTGACGCCGCCGGAGGCGATCACGGGGATGCTCACCGAGTTCACAAGTTCTTCTGTGGGGAGGGTGTTCACTCCCCGCATAAGGCCTTCTGTGTCGATGTTTGTGAAAAGCAGGCTTCCTGCGCCCAGGCTCTCGAATTTCATGCCCAGTTCCACAGCAGTGTGTTCGGACTGCTTCTTCCAGCCCTCGATGGATACCTTCCCATTCTTTGAATCAAGGGCAACGTTCACATGTTCACTTCCAAAGGAATCTGCAAGTTGCTCTACAAGATCCGGGTTCCTGATTGCTGCAGTGCTGAGTATCACGCGGTCCACGCCCATCCCGAGCAGGCATGCGGCATCCTCAAAGGAACGGATACCACCCCCTACCTGGATCTCAATTCCCATAGGTTTGCATTCCTTTACAATTCTTTCAATTATCGGGGCATTATGACGTTTTCCCTCGATGGCACCGTCGAGGTCTATGAGGTGCAGCGTCTTTGCACCCTGGCCTATCCAGTCCTTTGCAACAGCCACGGGGTCATCAATGGACACCATCTCGCTGCCCGGCACTCCCTGCACAAGCTGTACGCATTTACCCTTCCTCATATCTACAGCAGGAATAACTTCAAAAGGCATGTGATATCCTCAGGGCATCATCTTTTCGATAGGTATGACCAGTATGTCCCTTGCACCGGCCTTTTTCAGCTCGCTGACGGTTGCGAATATCCTTTCAGATTCGACCACAGCATGGACCGCAAGCATGGACTCACTGGATTCCACCTTCATGACCGTGGGTCCGGCCATTCCGGGAAGTACCCTTTTGACCTCCTCAAGATGGCTCTCCGGTACATTCATCATCAGGTAGCGTTTTCCCTTGGCACGCAGCACGCTTTCAAGTGCGGTCCTGATCTGTCCTATCTTACCATCCCTTTCCATGCTTTTTCTGTTTGCGATAAGCTGGACCGAGGAGGAGAACACCCTGTCGATCATCTTCAGATGATTGGTTATAAGGGTCGTGCCCGAGCTTGATATGTCTACGATGGCGTCCGCAATGCCTACATGGGGTGTCATCTCGCAGGCGCCACTTACCTTTATTATCTCTATGTGGACTCCAAGGTCCCTGAAATAGTCTCCTGTGATCTTGGGGAACTCGGTTGCAACACGCATACCATTGAGCTCTTTTGCAGAGGAGATGCTTGATTCCTCAGGAACGGCAAGTACAAGCTTTGCTCTCCCAAAATTCAGGTCCAGAAGCACTTCAACGTCCGATCTTGCCTCATGTATCAGGTCAAGCCCGGTGACCCCTGCATCGGCAGCTCCGTCCTGGACATATTCGGGAATATCGGCAGCCCGTGCAAAGAGGAATGTGATCTGCGGGTCGGTAGTCTTTGCGAACAATTTCCTGGTGCTGCCTTCCAGTACAGGCAGCCCCGCCTCCCTGAGCAGGCTGACGGTCGGGTCATGTAAACGTCCCTTATTGGGTATTGCGATACGTATCATGGTGGTCCTTCTTAAATAGGGTGAACTATATGAATAGAATGCTCTTTCAAAGACATTTATGGCATATAGATTTCACGCTGTCGGATATTTCTGTCCTACATTTATAATAAGGACTTTTTATAACCTTTGGTAATACTAGTAAAAGGATAATATTATATAATACATGGTTAGTTGATACAGAAAAGAATACTTAATTAAAAGTCTGATTATCTATTCTTGTTCGTAATGCTGCTAACAACTGCATGAGGATGTCAAAATGTTAAGGAATATCAAAGTCGAACACCTGTTGGAGAAGCCAATCGAACAACAGCAGATAGAGCTTGTTGAGAGAAAGGGCATTGGTCACCCGGACAGCATCTCGGATGGTCTTGCAGAGGCGGTAAGCCGTGCATTGTGCAGGGAATATATCAAAAAATGCGGTGTGGTGCTACATCACAATACCGATGAGACGCAGATAGTGGCAGGCAGGTCCAGCCCGCAGTTTGGAGGCGGTGAGGTCATCCAGCCTATATACACTCTTCTTGTGGGCAGGGCTACCAAGGAGTTCGACGGTATGGAGATCCCGGCCGAGTCGGTCGCCCTCAAGGCTGCCAGGGAATATCTGAGAACTAACATCGTTGATCTTGATCTTGAAAGTGATATGATCATAGACTGTAAGCTCGGTACGGGTTCATCTGATCTGAGGGATGTTTTCAACAGGGACAAGGTTCCTGTGGCAAACGACACTTCTTTCGGTGTGGGCCACGCACCCTTCTCTGAACTTGAACAGATAGTATATGAATCAGAAAGAAAGCTCATAACCGACCTTAAAAAGAAGATTCCCGGAATAGGGACCGACATCAAGGTAATGGGCCTGAGGGACGAGGATGATATCACGCTCACGATCTGCTGTGCAATGGTGGGCAGGCATATAGATGATATGTCCCATTACATGAACATCAAGGAAGAGATGGCAGACTATGTCACAGACCTTGCATCAAAGCACACTGAAAGGAACATCGTGACACGTATCAATGCAGCCGATAATGTTGCCTGCAACTCTGTTTTCCTGACCGTTACAGGTACTTCCGCGGAGATGGGAGATGACGGTTCCGTGGGCCGCGGGAACCGCAGCAATGGTCTCATCACTCCCAGCAGGCCGATGAGCATGGAGGCGACCAGCGGTAAGAACCCGATCAACCATATCGGTAAGATCTACAACCTGCTTTCTACCCAGATGGCAAGGGACATCGTGAAGGCAGTGCCCGAAATCCGGGACGTGCACATCAGACTGCTCTCGCAGATCGGGATGCCCATAGACCAGCCACTTGTGGCAAGTGCCCAGATCATCCCTGAGGATGGCGCTAACTTCGCGTCATTAAGGGCAGAAACAGAATCATTGATCGATGACTGGCTCTCCAATGTGACAAAGATCACTGATATGGTGATCAATGGCGAACTGGATACTTTCTGACAGACATTTGTAACATGGGCACCTATGCGGGTGCTCATACCTCTTTTGCTGCCTTCCACGATTATATTCAGGATATTTCCATTCAAACTGCAGCTTTTAAGGATTGGCAGTTTTTCCGGAATGTAAGGATTCATCGGGCGGGGATCGTGTTCCCCGGGCTTATCTGAACGTCTCTCTGTATTAGGTTCCTTTACGGCGAAAGAGATAAGTATTATCGCGCGTATTGGTGTGTTGCATCGCACAGCACTGCCGTGCTGGTGCATGATTTGCAGGGCCCGCCTTAACTCAGTTGGTAGAGTGCGCGGCTGTAGTTTGGTTCATGTGACGTGTTCACACATTCCGCGCAGGCACCGCGATGTCCCCGGTTCGAGTCTGGGAGGCGGGACTTCTATCATCAGAAAAAGCCTTATATACAAGAACGCCGTTGTAGTGGTGCTCACAGGCGAAAACTCTCAAAATGTCCGAATAGTGTAGAGGCCTATCATGGAGCCCTGTCGAGGCTCCGACCCGGGTTCGAATCCCGGTTCGGGCGTTTTTACTGGGTCCCGGTTTTCCCGGGCTTTTTCTATCTTTTCAAGACCAGATAATGGTTCTTAAGTGCTTCTTGTATGGATCCCGGATACCTATGTCCTCTTTCAGCAGATCCAGCCCGCAATTACCTGGCAATTACCTGATATTTTCCTTTGGTCTTGGTGGATCATGTTCTTCTGCTTTAATGCAGCCAGTACTTTCGTTCAGAATGGGATTGTCCCGGTCAGCTACAATATGCTGCACTCAAAAAAGATGACCATCAGGTTGTTGACTACCAGGAAGATGCCAACAGAGACTATGAAGGTTTTTGAAATGTCCCACAATAAAGCCAATTTTGTTTCTTCCTGTCTCAGTGACCTGTAGTTGCAGTAGACGATCACAAGGAAAAGGACCTTTGATGCGAGCAGGGACCACAGGCCATACTCTGCCATGAGCATCCGCAGGAATACATTCTCCTCAATACCATATTTCAATGCCTGCTGGGTAGTGAGAAAGTCACCGAATACATAGAAGAGAATAATGTAGCGTACATCGTGCAGGAAAGCTGCGATCTCGGATACTACAGTTCTATGAAAAACAGTGTTTGCCATACTATGGACATTTTATGGAGGTGTATATATTCAGCATGCAGTTTTTATGCTCATTTGTGTCCAGAAAATCTAATTTCCTGAACATAAGTCCCGGGATGTGTCGATGTCCCCATTCATTCCGTTTTCATGTGCCTTCCCTTCTGGGATACTGCCGGACCATTTGCGCTTCCAGGATGCGCACGGGTCTCACATTGGGAACAATTTTGTACTAGTAGTGACAGAATAAGCAATATGGCAACAGAAAAGAACTCATCTGACATAAGCAAGGCACTTCAGGAGCACCGATCGGATGCTTATATGATCGTTGGTAACTCCAACAATGCCGACATGTATTATTCCACTCATTTCTTTGCTTCCGATCCCTTCGCCTATATCCAGACAAAGGATGCAGATGAGATACTGCTGGTCTCAGAGATGGAACTCGGGCGTGCGGAGATCGAATCAAGGGTTCCACAGGTACGCACCCTTAAGGACTGCAATTACCGTGACAAGATCCGGGAGAGGGGAGACCCTTCCATTGCTTATTGTGACTGCCTTGCCGAACTTCTGCAGAAGCACGGTGCACGAAGGATAGCTGTTCCACGGGATTTCCCCTATCACATCGCGCAGACCCTCAAGGAGGAGGGTTTTTCCTTCGAGGCCATCATAAGTCCCTTCCAGCAATTGCGTGCACGTAAGAACGGATCGGAGATCGAAATGGTAAGGAAGGTCCAGGATGCATGCAACCTTGCCATGGAAGCGGCTGTGGGCATGGTCCACAAGTCGGAAATTGTGGACGGAAAGCTGAACTACCAGGGTTTTGACCTCACGGCTGAAAAAGTACGTCATCAGATAGATATCACTCTTCTTGAGCATGGATGCGAGGCAGAAGGTACGATCGTTGCCGGAGGCAAAGGTTCTGCAAATCCCCACTGGGAAGGTACAGGAGTGCTCCGGGCCGATGAATCTATTGTCATAGACATCTTCCCGCACAGCAAGAAAAGCAGGTATTTTGCGGACATGACCCGTACTGTGCTCAAGGGTGAAGCATCGGACCGGCTTACCGATATGTATGAGGCGGTGCGCGAAGCCCAGCAGGCAGGCATAGAGATGGTAAAGCCCGGTGTCAACTGCAGGGAGATACACGGCAAGGTATGTGACATATTCGAGGAAAAAGGATATGACACGACCAGAAGTGGGTCAGGCACGGGATTTATACACTCCACCGGTCATGGTGTCGGTCTGGAGGTTCATGAGGTCCCCTTTGTAGGAGAACGTGATGCCATCCTGGAAGAAGGGAACATTATCACGATCGAACCCGGTCTTTATTATCCCGACGTGGGCGGTATTCGTCTCGAGGATCTGATACTGGTTACAGAAGATGGTTTTGAGAACCTCACCAGGATGGAAAAACGGTTCATTGTATGATCCCTCAAAAAAGTTTATGTTGCTTAAGGACAGGAGATAGGGTATGGCAAAGGTAAATCCGGATAAGACAGAGGAGATATTTGAAAAGTACTTTAAGGCTGGCAGGATACTTTCCCAGGTAAGAAGCGAGGCAAAGGATCGGATGAAAGTAGGTGTAAGCATGTTCGAGGTGGCCGAGTTCGTCGAGAAACGGACCCTGGAGCTGGGTGCCGATGGATCTGCATTCCCGTGCAATCTTTCCAGAAATGACGAGGCTGCTCACGCAACTCCATACGCAGGTGAAGAAACGGTTTTTGGGGAGGATGTTGTAAAACTCGACATAGGGGTCCAGGTAGACGGCTACATTGCAGACTCTGCCATTACTGTTGATCTCTCCGGTGAGTATGGAGACCTGGTAAAGGCTTCCGAGGTTGCCCTCAATGCTGCGATCGGTACTGTAAAAGACGGCACGAACACCGCTGAGATAGGTGCTGTCATCGAGGACACCATCATAGCCCTTGGTTTCAAACCTGTCGGCAATCTTACAGGACATGGTATAGACCGTTACACTCCCCATGCACCTCCCAGCGTTCCCAACAGGAGGATAGGGAATGGCTCTGTTCTCCATACAGGTGATGTAATTGCCATTGAACCCTTTGCAACCGATGGGGCAGGGAGGGTCGTTGATGGTTCGCTGACCGAGATCTTTCAGGTGGTAAGGAGCAAACCGGTCAGACTGCCTGCTGCAAGGAAGTTGCTGAAAGAACTTGAGCCCTACAGGACCCTTCCCTTCGCAAAGAGGTGGTGCAAGACCGAACAGCTGGACTTTGCCCTGCTGCAGCTTGAAAAGGCAGGCATTGTGCATTCGTATCCCGTGCTCAAGGAAGCAGGCGGAGGAATGGTTGCACAGACCGAGCATACACTTATCGTAACAGACGATGGTTGCCAGGTAACTACAAAGTAAGGGGGCCATTACTATCCGAAAAAGATCCGGGATGATCATCTTCATGATCCTCCTTTCAATTTCGCAATGCCAGGCATCTGCCTCCTATAGCTGGGAGAATGACATTGACGTGGGCATTGATGGCATGTCCTGGACCTACACCGAGCAGTATACAAAAGACAGGTCGATCCTGTTCAAAGCATTCATTGATTCTGAGATCGGTGACAACGATAGTTTTGTTGCTGCCTGGGAACTCCTCAAAATGGATTCCCTGAGCAGAAGAAAACTAATGGACACGCTCGAAGGGAATATGGATGTGAAAATAAATGGTTCATCTGAAAGCATAAGTGCTGAGCAGGTAGCATCAGAGATCTCCCTGGAAAGCCTGGGCCCGGTGAACAGGGCAGGCATCATCGTCAATATCTATGAGGTTCACTATGCTTTCGAAGAGCCCCTGCCTTCTCTGGGGAACAGGATCTGGTTTTTGGGTGAGCCAGGAACTAACCTGACCATCAGCCTGCCTGAAAGTACCAGGGTTGTATCCACTGAAGAGATCGATAATGTATCGGTCGATATGACAGGATCCGGTCCTCAGATATGCGGAAAATTCGGTTTTACGGGTGAAGCCGTGGTGTATCTTGAGATAGACGGGACTTCACCTGAAGAAAAGGGAGATAATGAAAATGCTTCTGTTCCTGTGCCTGAGTCCGATGAGCGGTCTTTCATTTCACTCGCAGATAAGATATTCCCTGGTTTTACGGAAGACCTCCTTAAGACCTTAAAGGGAAGTTCGATAATGTGATCCTGCATTCAGGGAGGATGACAGTTCAATGATCATAGAAAAGATAGAACTCAATAATGGATCAGCACTTGGACTGAGTATGCAGATGCAGAGTGCTCCCCTTCTGCTTATAAGGGCCGATAAGGGTTTTGTCATGTGCGGCTATCTTGATATGGAAACCGCAACCTCACTCGGCGATGTGGCTGTCAAGGTGAGGGGTGTCAATACGTTTGAGGACGTGCTTGGATCCCAGGTTGTGGGTGCCACCCAAAAAGCTATCGATCTTGGCATAAAGGTGGGGATGACAGGCAGGGAAGCCCTTGAGCTCATGTTCTGAATGGATCTTTGCAATGGTTTCAATTACTGCTTGTTGAAAGGCTTTTAATATTAGCTCCTGCTTCTATAGCGCTACATGCTATACGCTTTTGAGTTATCCGGGGAGCATGATGTCCTTCCCCGCAAAGAGGTCCTCTCCTGCCTTCACATCGCAGGCCTTGAGTTCAGGGAGCACGCAGACTTCGACCGGTGTCTTGTCATTGACATTTCCGGCGATCACAGTGATATCGATGAGCTGCTTGCCGGGGTGGCAGGTAGGCTTGCCATGACACATCACATCGTGAAGGTAGCAGGCATCTGCGCTGTCGAGGCAGATGCCATCATAGAAACTGCTGAAAAGCTGGACATCTCAGCACATATCACTGCCGGGCAGACATATGTCGTGCGTGCGAAAAGGATCAGGGATTCCGGCGGGGTAAGGAGGGAGGAGATAGAAGGCCGTATTGGGGGGAGTATATACAGGAAGGGTTTCAGGGCAAATATGAAGTCCCCTGATGTCGTGTTCCGTCTTATCATGACCGATCGGGCAATCCTTGGTTCGGTAGTGGCTACGGTGGACAGGGGTGATTATGAGCACAGGGCACCCCACAAGAAACCTTTCTTCCATCCCGGCGTGCTCATGCCAAGAGTTGCCAGGGCGCTTGTGAACATAAGCGGCATCAGGAAAGGTGAAGTCCTTCTTGACCCTTTCAGCGGGACTGCAGGTATACTCGTTGAGGCCGGCTTGCTTTCTGCCCATGTGGTCGGTATCGAGGTCAGGCAGAAGATAGCACATGGTGCGAAGATGAACATGGACCTCTTCAATTCCGACCATTCCCTGCTGGTCGGCGATGCCTGCAGGATACCCGTAAAAGACAGCACTGTGGATGCGATCGTCACGGACCCTCCCTACGGCCGCTCGGCAGCCATCAGGGCCAGGTCCCTGCATCACCTCTATTCAGGTTCCTTTTCGGAAATGTACAGGGTGCTAAGGAAGGGGAAACTGGCCGTTGTGGTGTCGGAGATGCAGGTCAGCGATCATGCAAGAGAGGCTGGTTTCTCGTTGGTGGACATCTTCACCCAGAGGATCCACGGAAGCCTTACAAGGACCTTCACAGTAATGCGCAAGGAATGAGCAGTAGGTTTGTCAGCAGGACCCTCACTTAATCTTTCCCTGTATCAGGAACCAGTAGCCTGATAGCTGTTCCTCGTGATCTTTATGGTCCTTGAAGCGTGCCCGGATATAATTCCAGAATCTTGGGCCGTGGTTCATTTCTATGAGATGCACCATCTCATGGTACACAATGTATTCGATCATCTCTTCAGGAAGGTACCGCATATGGGTATTGAAATTGAGTTTTGCCCGGCAGCTGCAGCTCCCCCACTTTGTCCGCATTTTCCTGAAATGTATCGAATCTGGCTGTACTCCGAGTTCCTTTCCGATAGAGAGTACACATGCCCTGACTGATTCTTTCAGTTCTTCTTCTGTCATGCCATGGAGTTCAATGTTCCTTGAAACCGAAAGCATGCGCTGTATTCTTTCATGCCTGTTGTATACCCACCTGCTATGCCTGCGAATGAGCTTTTCGTGGTCAACATAGCCCTCCGGGACAATCAGCCGGAAACAAGCATCCCTGAATTCCAGCCTGGGGTTCTTTATCTTCCTGTGGATGACATTATACCTGATAGTGGCATCTTTTATGTTTACAGTATGCTCCATCGTTATGTCCGTTTTCAACAGCGTTCACTGAGAGGAGTGGGAATCTCATTCCTTTGGCACAAGATTGTCCATGACCTCTGCCATTACACGATGGCGCACAGTATATTCATGGAACACCTCGTTCGCCCTGCGTATGGAGTATGCATCCTCGCACCAATCTATTGGCTGCGGATAGGTTACCTCCATCAGAGTGAGGCCATAGGCCGGTGCACATTCGAGACCTTCCTCATAGAGTTCAGGTTCAAGCATCTGCTGCAGCCATTCCTCATCCCTGACACCGCTTCCAACCATCGTGAGGGCGGTAACTATCCTGCGCACCATGTTCCAGAGGAAACTGTCTGCCTGAATGTCTATCTTTGTCAATGTCCCGCTGACCCTGACATCTATCTTCTCGATGGTCCTGGTGGTGCTCTGATCTCCTTCCCTGATGCAGAAGTTAATGAAATCATGTGTTCCTAGCAGAATTTTTGAGGCAGATCTTATTCTGGAGATGTCGTATTGTTCCCTGCTCATGACATAGCGATATCTTCTGCTTGTGGCCCATCTTCTCGGGTCGAAGTCATCCGGGACCTCTGCGCGTGCCCATGCCCATATGACGTTCGGGAGCCTTGAATTGATAACCCTCGGGATGGCAAGGTTCGGTTTATCCGTATCAAAGGCTATGACCATCTCCCTTGCATGTACGCCTGCATCCGTCCTGCCGGCACTTGAATATCCTGCATCCTTTGGGTTTTCGATTATCCCGAGTTCGGTGAGTGCTCTGAAGAGTTCCCCCTCGATGGTACCAACATCAGGCTGTATCTGCGATCCGTGATATCCTGTTCCGACATATGCGATCTTAAGTGCTACTCTCATGCCCGTTCACCAGGGATCATATCTCTTTTTTTCTATAATATATTTCTCTTATGAACAAAAGGGCAATGACAAAAAGGCAGCCGAAAAAAAACCACACACTTGCATGTGACAGGATATCATGCGGGATAAGGCCGGATACCGGCTGTGATAACATGGGAACATTTTCTGTGACCATCTGTGACCCGCCCGGCATCGGTGTCTGGCCCGTAGCGCTTGAATTGAAGCCATCGATCATGATATTTGCTCCGTTGTCGAGGCTGTCGTTGGGGATCAGGGAACTTACTGTATCCGTATCGATATCCTTCGGAACGGACATATCCCCGGTCTGGGGGGGTTCAGTGATCTGGTCCTGTCCTTCCACGGACTGCTCCATCAGCGGTTCTTCAAATGTCCCGGCCTCAGGCAGCTCTTCCCCTGTTACATCGTAGTCTGCAGCTTCATCACTGGCAGATGTCGCTTTTTCCTCCATGGGAGCTTCAGGCGTGGAAGATCTTTCTGAAGCGTCTGCCGGAAGGTCCTCACTGTTCAGGGACGCAGCATCCTGGTATTCTGAAGACCGGACAGACCCTCCCATTGGAGCTGGACCAAAGCTCATGTAATTTGTCAGGGCCTCAAGCCCGGTTGCTGCAAAAACAGCTCCTCCCACCATGACCAGGTATTTCCTGAGCATTCTGAGTATGGAGGCCTTGTCTTCTTTCATACCGCCGGGAGCCACAACGATGATCTTCTGCACAGGCTCGTATATCTTTATCTCCCTGCCCTTCCTGCTCCACTTTGTCTGCTTGACCTTGATAAGGTCTGCTTCGACAAGTGCATCGATGTTGTATTTTATTGTGGTCAGGGGAGTTTCCATTCTTTCCGCCAGGTCGGTCGCAGACATGGGCTCATCGGCAAGGATCTCCAGAACCTTCATTGCCCTGTCATTGGACAGGATCTGCGTAATTCTTTTCGAACCCTCATTAAGAGGCAGGATCAGAACTTTATCCGAACCCGTGCTTTCTTCGCTCTCTTGCATATTGGTAGTATAATAATAGATGATTATATTGTTTCCTTAAGGTTCAGATCGGTTTGAAGTCTTCGACATTCAGGGAACAACTCGTAAAGTTAAAGTGTAGCTAGGACTATATGTGCTAAATTCCGGGGCAATATTTATGATCTCAAAAGAACGTATCATGGAAATTATAGGGAACTACGACCTTGAAAATATCAGCATAGCTACAGTATGTTCCCATTCAAGCCTTCAGGTCTTTGACGGGGCAAGGAAGGAAGGCCTAAATACCATTGGCATATGTGTGAAAAGACCACCAAAGTTCTATGATGCCTTCCCAAAAGCAAAGCCAGATGAGTTCATAGTTGTAGACAGCTATCAGGCCATCTCCGCCATAGCCGATGAGCTGGTGGCAAGGAATGCTATTATAATACCCCACGGTTCATTTGTCGAATACCTGGGCTATGAAGAATTCGTTGAACTTCCTGTGCCTACCTTTGGTAACAGGGCGGTGCTGGAGTGGGAATCTGACAGGGAAATGGAAAGGATATGGCTTGAAGGTGCCGGTATCCACATGCCGAAAAAAGTACAACCCGAGGATATCAAAGGGCCTGTGATGGTGAAGTACCATGGTGCAAAGGGTGGAAAGGGGTTCTTTGTGGCCAAGACCTATGAGGAGTTCAAGGAGCATGTGGACCCAGATGAGAAATATACCATCCAGGAGTTCATAACAGGTACCAGGTATTACCTGCACTTCTTCTACTCACCGCTGCGTAAAGAGGGTTACCGGCTCAGTGAAGGTATCCTCGAGATGCTCAGCATGGACCGCAGGGTAGAGTCTAACGCTGACGAGATCTTCAGGCTCGGTTCTCCGAAAGAGCTGGAGGCGGCAGGCATCCATCCAACATATGTCGTTACCGGAAACGTACCCCTGGTAGCGAGAGAATCCCTTTTGCCCCTGATCTTTGAGCTTGGAGAGAAGGTGGTTGAAGAGTCCCTAAGGCTATTCGGAGGGATGATCGGTCCTTTCTGCCTGGAGACCGTGGTGACCGATGATCTGGAGATCAAGGTCTTTGAAATATCTGCCAGGATAGTTGCGGGTACCAATCTTTACCTGACAGGCTCACCATATTCTGACCTTGTAGAGCCAGGCCTTTCAACAGGCAGGCGGATAGCCCAGGAAATTAAATTTGCAAGGTCTGTGGACCAGCTGGACAAGATTTTATCCTAATAGTTACAATGTTCCATTGGATGTACCGTTGTCTGGTATGTCCACGGATGTGATATTTTTGGTTCTGACCAGGTGGGATCACGACGTTATCATTGTGGGAGCCGGTCCGGCAGGCCTTTTTGCTGCACACGAACTTATGTCTTCAGACCTGAGTGTGCTTATCATCGATGCGGGCCGGGATATCGACGAAAGGTTCTGTCCGATGAATTCGGTAAGGGGCTGCCAGCATTGCAGACCATGCTCTATATTGAGGGGTGTCGGCGGTTCGGGCGCATATTCCGACGGGACCCTCAATCTGCGTCCCGATATTGGCGGGGATCTTTCAGAGTTCACAGGAAATCAGGAAGGTGCCTGGGAACTTGTTGATCATGTGGACAGGGTATTCCTTGAATACGGTGCAAAGAACGAGCTGTCTTCTCCTCCCGCAAGCCAGATAGAGTCTCTCAAGAGAAAGGCTGCATCCGTTGGTGCAAGTTTTATTGAGATAAAACAGCGTCATATAGGTTCGGACAATTCCATTGCCCTGATATCCAAATTCAAGAAGGACCTTGAAGCAAAGGGTGTGGATTTCCTTCTCAATACCTATGTTGAGGATGTGATCATAGAAGATGGTGTATGCATTGGTGTTCTGCTGGGGGACGGAAAAAAGCTCATGTCAAAATACACGTTGCTGGCACCAGGCAGGGTTGGATGTGACTGGGTCAACGAGCTGGTGAACAGGCATAAGATACTGTATTCCTTTAGCGGGGTCGATATTGGTGTAAGGGTGGAGGTGCCCTCGATAATAATGGACCCTGTCACAAGGGTGAACCATGACCCCAAGTTCCATATACGAACGCGGCGATACGATGATTTTGTAAGGACCTTCTGTACCAACGAACATGGATTTGTCGTAAAGGAAGAGTATGAGGGCTTTGTTGCCACCAATGGTCATTCCATGCATACAAAATGTTCAGAGAACAGCAATTTTGCCTTCCTTGTCCACGTGGAGCTGACCCATCCCATGGAGAACACGATCAAATATGCAAGGTCCGTGGCAAAGCTCGCAACAACCATTGGTGGAGGCAAACCCGTTCTTCAGAGGATCGGGGACCTGCGCAGGGGCAGGCGTTCCACAGAAGAACGAATAGAACGGAACACTGTGGTCAATACCTTAAAGGACATAACTCCGGGTGACATCTCAATGGCAATGCCCCACAGGATAGTCATGGATATCATAGAGGGTCTTGAAGTTCTCAATGAGATAATTCCCGGTGTAAACTCGGATTCAACACTGCTGTATGCCCCTGAGGTAAAATTCTATTCGATAAGACTGCAGGTGGACAGCAGGATGCAGACAAGTATCAGGAACATGTTTGCGGCCGGTGACGGGGCGGGCCTGTCAAGGGATCTTGTAAATTCCTCAGCTACCGGCGTTCTTGCTGCAAGGGGAATAATGTCTTTAAATGGCTGAAATTGAAGAGGAATCCCGCATAGTGATGTTTGGGTGAAGTTTGGGATACGATACATCTAGCCAAAAAGAATCAATGCATCAGGGGGAATGATCAATGCAGGAGATTCCTCTGCGACTGTAAATATGTATTGTCATATATAAGCATTCCCGGCATGTTCCCTTTGTCCATAGTGGGTCTGTATATTTTACTAACTATTGTTATTCATTTTAACTGTCTGGGTCAGCCATGTAGAAATTCTCACGCTGCAACCCAAATCTGTGCACATCAATTACATGGGACCTGGAAAACGTTGACTGTTTTTTCTCCGTATTCTCTGTGAACTCAGTGGTCTGAACATAATGAGCATCTTTTCTATGGACCCTGAGACCTTTGATGATACCTTAAGCAGGAAGAACTTTATTATAGTATCCTTTCTCTTCAGGGGATATGGATGATCTTTCACCAGTATTCACTGCCGGTGCCTCGGAAAAGCAATACGTTCTTGGAGGGGATGGCAGGTCTGATAAGGTTCTTTTGCACATGGGCAGGTACCTGGCACTGGACCGGTCTACAGGTTCGGATGTCATGCTCGATGTGCAAAGACCCCATGCAGTCCTTGTAAGTGGAAAAAGGGGTTATGGAAAGTCATATACAATGGGCGTGCTGATCGAGGAACTGCTGATGCTTCCCGTTGATGTCAGGATGAACATCGCATCGGTCGTCATTGACACCATGGGCATATTCTGGACCCTTTCCAGGGGCAACGAGATGGAAGCGGCTCCTCTGTCCCAATGGGGTCTTGAGCCTGCAGGGTTCGATATTGATATCTATGTGCCTGTGGGCAGTGCAGAAAGCTACTGTAAGCGCAACATCAAAGTAAGACCATTGTCCATACCCCTTTCACAGTTCGATGGCTACCAGTGGTGCGACCTGTTTGGTATCGGTCCCATATCCCCGGTGGGTGTTCTTATTGTGCGGGTCATCGAGTCACTGAGGCAGAATGGTCAATGTTTTTCCTTCGATGATGTACGGGATGCCATTATGGAGGATGAGCGCTCTGATATTATTTCAAGGGGTGCAGCAGACAATTATTTCCGGACTGCTGTTTCATGGGGGGTATTTGCGGAGAAAGGCAGTTACAGTGAGGATATTGTGAAGGGGGGTTCTTTGTCCGTCATCGATGTGAGCACCATCAAGAACGATGCTGTAAGGTCGGCGGTCGTGAGCTTCATTGCCAGGGATATCTATCACAGGAGGCTGGAAGCCCGCCGCGCCCATGAAAGGATGCTCATGGGTGAGAATATTGCCGAAAAAGGTATTCCTGTGGTATGGATGTTCATTGATGAGGCGCATCAGTTCGTTCCTGCAAATGGGAGTACACTGGCCTCTGATGTGCTTCTGAACGAGTGGTTAAGGCAGGGTCGCCAGCCCGGGCTTTCGCTGGTGCTGGCAACGCAGCGCCCATCATCCCTGCATCCGGATGTCCTGTCCCAGTCGGATATTGTTGTGTGTCATCGCCTTACATCCCAGGACGATATCCTTGCCCTTGAGTCTGTCAGGCCAACATACATGAGGGAGCATTTCGGGGATTCGATAAGGAAGATGGGCACCGGCAGGGGAATAGCCCTCATTGTGGACGATACCACCGAAACGACCCATGTGGTCAGGATAAGGCCTCGTCTGAGCTGGCATGGCGGTGCTGAGCAACTTGCCGATCGCCTGTGATGCTATATCCTTTTATTCAGGAACTTCTTTTTCCGCAGAAAATCCACTGTTTTTTCGGGGAATACTCAGATCAATTATTTATTACTTCACGCCGGTAATTACTGTGAAAGATCTGAAATAACAAGGCTACATGTCCATGCTTCCCGTAATTCGTCGTGGCATTCTGTTGTTGCTGTGGGCCGTTTTGTAGTAATATTATCCGGATCCTGAATACAGGATCAATTTTTTAACTTTTCGATCGTGATTTGATGAAAACCCATTCAGTCAGACAAAAGAACATTGCTGAAAAGATAAGTCCCGAGCTTGCCATTTCCAACTGGAAGGACTGGAAATGGCAGATCAGACACTGTGTCAGGGACATAGATACCTTTGAGAAGCTTCTTGATATCCGGTTCGAGCCGGAAGAAAGGAAGTTGCTTGAGAAAACACTTGAGAAATTTCCACTTTCCATAACCCCATACTATCTGTCGCTAATTGAAGTAGAGGACCTGAAGAACGATCCTATATTCATGCAGGCTTTTCCTTCACCAGATGAACTGATAGTTTCTAAGGATGATATGCATGATCCTCTATCAGAGGATGAGGACAGCCCTGTGCCGGGAATTACGCACAGATACCCCGACAGAGTGCTGTTCCATGTGAGCAACATCTGCTCAATGTACTGCAGGCACTGCACAAGAAAAAGAAAAGTGGGGGATATTGATTCAGTTCCGGGCAAGGCGGAGGTTCAAAAAGGGCTCGACTACATTGCTGCCCATCCCGAGCTAAGGGACGTACTGCTATCCGGAGGCGACCCTTTCATGCTATCGGACGATTATCTGGACTGGATACTCACGGAACTTCGTGCGATACCCCATGTGGAGGTCATAAGGATAGGCTCAAGAATGCCTGTGGTGCTTCCATACCGTGTAACCGACCAGCTTGTGGATGTATTGAAAAAACACCATCCTGTATGGGTGAATACCCATTTCAATCATCCTCGTGAGGTGACCTATTCTTCAAAGCAGGCCCTGAGAAAAATGGCTGATGCCGGCATTCCTCTCGGGAATCAGACTGTACTGCTGTCCGGGGTTAACGACTGCTACAGGATATTGAAAAAACTCTTCCACAAACTGGTGGCAAACAGGGTCCGTCCCTATTACCTGTATCAGTGTGACCTGTCAGAGGGTCTTACTCATTTCAGGACGTCCGTTGGAAAGGGTATTGAGATAATGGAGAACCTTGTAGGCCACACAAGTGGTTTTGCAGTACCTTCATATGTAATAGATGCTCCCGGGGGCGGAGGCAAGATCCCCATTCTGCCTACGTATATGATATCCAGGTCCACCCATAAGGTGATACTGAGGAACTATGAAGGGGTTATAACATCCTATAAGGAGCCCGAATCCTATACTCCGGTGTATTGCGACCGCAATTGTGAGGGCTGCAAACTGCAGCTTAAACTTGATGATGCACCTGAATCCAAATCCGTAGGGATTGCAAAACTCCTGTCGGATTATGAAGAAACGCTCAGTCTGGTCCCGGAAGACACAGCAAGGCTGGAGAGAAGGGGCATTGACGGATAAAGTTGAAGCTCTGGGTAATTCCCTGATCCAGCATGGAAGTTTCAATAACAGGGTATACCTGATGCACCTCTCCCCCCCGGACCATGCTTCCATACTTGATGATCTGGAGAAGATCGCACGGGATAACCGGTATTCCAAGATATTTGCAAAAATTCCCTCCTGCCTGAAAGAGGATTTCCTTTCTTCAGGGTACCGGGAAGAGGCACATGTTCCCGGTTTCTTCGGAGGCGGGGAAGATGCAAGTTTTATGTGCAAGTATTTCACGGGTTCCCGGATGCTTGACGAGGATGCTCGATCCAATAAGGAGGTTCTTGAAACCGCACTCTCAAGGGACAGCGAAGATGGGGTGGTCCTGCCTGGTATGAATGCATCCTGCATGCTCTGTACAGCAGAGGATGTTGAGAGTATGGCGCAGGTATACAGAAAGGTATTTGCCACATACCCTTTCCCCATACACGATCCGTCCTACCTGCTCGCAACGATGTCAGAGAATGTCCTGTATTTCTGCATTAAAGAGAATGACAGCATCGTAGCGCTGGCATCATGTGAAATGGATATTGAGAACAGGAATGTCGAGATGACGGATTTTGCAACGCTGCCCGGATTCCGCGGCAGGGGATCATCCCGATATCTGTTGAGCAGGATGGAGGAGGAAATGTCATGCAGGGGCATGATCACATCCTATACTATCGCAAGGGCCTGCTCCTTCGGGATGAATATAGTCTTTTCGAGGAATTCCTACGGGTACGCAGGGACACTTGTGAAAAATACGAACATCGCAGGCAAACTTGAGAACATGAACGTATGGTACAAGACCCTGGGCTAACGATGCTTCAGCCTGTTAACAGGGCTCATACGTTATAGATCCCGTCTTTGATGTTCTTTGTGATTATCTCTATGCTGTAGTTCTGCACGGGTATTTCGCTGAGGAGTTTCCCGTTGATGAAGTCTGTAAGTTCCTCCTCATCATCGAACAGCCCGAAGGCCTTGATGGAATACTGTCCAGTGGTCTGGTATATCCTGATGAACTCGCTGATCATCTTCAGTTTATGTATACTCTCTTTCATCTTTTTTGGTTCCATTTCAAGATTGAATATGGCAAATGTATTTTTGCCGAACTTCTTTGGGTTGAGCAGGGCAACGTAATTCCTGATGTAACCTCCTTCTTCCAGCTTTTCCAGCCTGTACCTGACCCCGTTCTCACTTAAGCCCACATGCTTCGCAATCTCTGAAACCGGCGTACGGGCCCCTTTTTGCAGGATCGAGAGGATCATCATGTCCTTTTTGCTTACCATTGACTTAAAATAATGGTTGCTGCTATTAAGATTTTCTCATAGGGGTCTGTAACTATATCAAAGTGCTTTTGTACTGTAGCATTATTTCCAGTAGTGTTATTTAGGATGATTGTATCTATGGTATGGTTTCAACTTAACTTATGATCAAATAACTGATATCCGGTGTTAAAATGAAAGGAAGAGTCTGGAAATTCGGAGATGACGTTGATACGGACGCTGTCATCCCTGGCAGGTACCTTATTCTCAATACTCCTGAAGAACTTGCAGCACACGCTTTTGAAGGTGTCAGGCCGGAGTTCCCAAAAGAGGTCAGAAAAGGCGATATCATCGTTGCAGGTAACAATTTCGGTTGTGGTTCCTCGAGGGAACATGCTCCTATTGCACTGAAAGGTACTAAGATAAGCTGCGTGATCGCTAAATCATTCGCACGTATCTTTTTTCGGAACTCTATCAACATTGGTGTAGCACTTCTTGAATGCCCGCAGGCCGATAAGATATCAGATGGTGACGAACTCGAGGTTGACCCTGCAACAGGTGTTATTACGAACCTGACAAAAGGCGAAAAATACCAGGCAACCCCACTTCCTGATTTTGTGAGGGGGATCATGGATGCAGGCGGCCTGATAGAGTACACACGCAGGATCATCTGAAGTCTGCCATCATAACCATTTATGAAGATCATTAACACAGGAGAATAACATGACCCAGTATAAGATACCCGTAATACCCGGAGACGGCATCGGGCCCGAGATCATTGCAGAAGGCTGCAAGGTCGTCGATGCCGCGGGTGAAAAATTCGGATTTGATGTTGAATGGGTGGAGTATCCACATGGAGCCGACCATTATCTGGAAACAGGTGAACTGATATCCGAGGACTCTCTTGCAGAGCTTGGCAAATATCCGGTGATCTACCTCGGTTCCATAGGCGATCCCAGGGTTGCACCGGGAGTACTTGAAAAAGGTGTACTGCTTGCTGCAAGGTTCTATTTTGACCAGTATGTGAACCTGCGTCCGATCAAGCTGCTTGAGGGCGTCTGGACCCCGATCAAGGACAAGACGCCTGCGGATATCGACTTCACGGTCGTGAGGGAGAACACCGAGGACTTCTAC
>JAFGCK010000008.1 GCA_016932675.1 Methanosarcinaceae archaeon
GAATGATACTATCACTCACTATATTACTGAGTTCACGGGTTATCTGCCGGGAACGTTCGGCTCAGACCTGTCCGCAGCAACTGTCTTCCTGATCGGCTCAGTAGTACTTGCTTTTGTGGCTGATGTTGTGTTCGAGAAAGTGTTCCTTCACTATGCGGCCAGGACAAAATGTGAAGGTGATGACCTTATCGTTTCAACGCTCAAAAAACCAATATTCTTTACAGTAGTACTGATCGGTTTTTTCGTAGCTGCGGAAATGGTATATACAGGGAACTTTGCGATAGAGTTCATTGCAGCCATGCTTTTCACAATTCTTGGTATCATCTGGATCGTATCGCTTCTCCAGTTAAATAAAATACTTTTCAGGCATGCCTTTGCAGGTCTTGTAAGAAAGACCGAGACCAAAATGGATGACGAACTCCTGCCGTTGTTCAGGAACATTATCAGTGTCCTTATCGTATTCTTCGGTTTCCTTGCAATACTAAAGGGCATCTGGAACTTTGACATAGGTCCGCTCTTTGCATCTGCCGGTCTTGTTGGACTTGCAGTGGCTTTTGCAGCACAGGATTCCATAGCACAGATGTTTGGCGGTATCTCCATATATTTTGACCAGCCGTTCAAAATAGGTGACAGGATAGAGATCGATGGAGGAGAGATAGGCATTGTGCAGGAGATAGGTATCAGGTCCACACGTATCATGAACTTCTACAATAACATGATCGTGATCCCGAACAGTATTATTGCAAACAGCAGGATCGTTAACTATACTTCCCCCGAGGCAACGATGATGGTGAAGGTCATGATAGGGGTGGCCTATGGTTCGGATGTCGAGAAGGTCAGGGATATCCTTTTCAGAATCGCGCAAAGCATAGATATTGTGCTTGATGATCCTGCACCCTATGTAAGGTTTGACAATCACGGTGATTTCAGTCTCGACTTTGCAATTATAATGTGGGTCAGAAATCCCGGTGAGAAGTTCACTGTCATTGATCGTGTGAACACCATGATCGATCGGGAATTCAAAAAGGAAGGGATCGAGATACCATTCCCCACACACACAATAATCAATGGGAGTTAAACTATAGCTCCTGTTTTTTTGCCCGATGTCCTCCGTTGCTCTTTGCGATATGTCTTTTAATGAGGAAATATAAATGGTAGTTCAGGGATGAGTGGAGCCTTAAATGAGTACGCCGGACCATTACACAGTGCTTGGCATATCACCGAATGCTTCTGCAGCTGATATCAAAAAACGGTATCGTGATCTTATGATAAAATATCATCCGGACAGGAATAACAGTCCGGATGCTGAAGAAAAGGCAAAAATGATCAATGAGGCGTATAGTGTGCTTTCGGATCCGATGAAGCGCTCAGAGTACGACCACAGGTTATCTGAGCCATGGTTGCATTCTCAACAGCGCAAAGCTTACAGGGCCAGCAATCAGCGGACCACATACAGTAGGACCTATACGTGGACATATGATCCTTCATCGGGGCGCAGGGGCAGGCAGGGAAAAAGTGCTAACCCTTTTAGAAACACCTTTGGCCTTTTCCTGAAGATGGTGTCCATAATAGTGCTTCTGTGGGTCCTGCTGCATTTTGCGATCCTTACAATTGGAGTGATCCTCACATTGCTGGTCTTCTACCTGCTCTGGATACTCCTTACTGAATTACTGTATCTGGTGTACGGGCGAAGATGATCGGTCTGTGGAGCCAGCTGTTCAGTGAAAAATTTCCCGTCTCCTTCGATCCTTCCTGACACTATGACAGGAAGCTCATAGCTGTTTAATGAACGGATGGCAGCTGAAGCTGGAATATTTAATTTTATATACATCTTAACCGCATCTACACGGTATGGACCATGAAGATATTGTTTATTTCAGGGAGCAGCAAAAGTTCAAGCAGTTATGGATCCGTTTACTTGTTTTCCTGCCTGCGGCAATTGTCTGGTATGGTGTCATACAACAGCTTGTGTCTGGAAGACCTTTTGGCGATGACCCTGCTTCAGATAACGGTATGATCATATATACTATTATATTTGGTGTGCTGCTCCCTGTTTTCATATTATCTTTGAAGATGATGACCGAAGTTCGCAATGGTGGACTATACATACGTTTTTATCCCTTTCATCTTTCATTCAAGGAATTTCCCTTTGAAAGTATTGAGTCCTGTGAAGTGCATAAATACAGCCCTTTGCGTGATTATGGCGGTTGGGGAATACGTTTTGGTCCAAAGGGGCAGGCCTATAATGTAAGCGGTAATAGGGGAGTGCTCTTAGGGTTCAAAAACGGAAAAAAGCTGATGGTCGGTTCCCAGAAACCGGATGAACTGGCAGGGGCAATATTGCATGGAATGGGTGCTGTCTGATGATATCCTTTTTGTGGATCGCCCTGCATGTTCAAAGTTTGATGTTCATTTTTTGATATTCCAAATACAGGGCATCGTTAATTGTCTTAAATCAATGGTTTCGGGCCGGGTGTCCGGCAGGTCAGCTATTTATCGGATGTATAAAATGAGGTCTTATGAAAGAGGATCTGGTCGAGTTTCAGGATGAGGATTTTGAGTTTGCCGACCCGCCAATGTCAAAGGATTTCCTGATACATGTTTTTGAAAAATATGACCTGAAATACATCTTCTACTTCGGAGGGGATATGTTCTATGTGGAAATGACCGGCGGGGAACCTTTCATACCATTCTATGGCGGTGTATACTATGTCGAGGAGGTTGAGCTTATAATGGATCTCATGGTAAGGGAGAGGATCAGTACAATAAGGTATGAAGAAGGGTGTATGCTGAAAAAGTATGCTTCATCGGTATCGGAAACAGATGGAATGTGACCTGCTGGCCCGCACAGTTGCATACATGTGTGACACTTCATACTCCGGCATGTGTCATGCTCCAAACTCTTGTTCTCATTTCATATCCATCAAGAACAAAATGCACAGGTGTCATAAAATTAAGGCAGCATATGCTTCTTTTATACTGAAATAGATTTTTATATTTAGAGACCTTATCATTATTATGGTGTGGGAATGAACATGCTCTACAATTTAAGGGAATGGATATGTGATTGTGACAGGTTCCTGTTCCTTGCCGAGGTCCATTGTCACAATGAGGATGTTAACCCCTTAAGACACCAGTTCGACCATGATCTGAGCGGACAGGTGCTTGAGGAATTGATATCCGGGACCCGGAAACAATGCGATAGTGATTCCTACTGCATCAGTTTCGATAGCTGCCTCTCTTCAGATGAATTCGACCTTTTGAGGAAGACGCTTGACAGCATAAAATGTGAGGACTGGAATAAGATCGATATCGCAAACATTCTTAAGTCACAGGAAATACTTCAGAAGCTCGCAGAAGTGCTCGATAAGGATATCATGAAAACCTATGAGTCAAAGGGCTTTCCCCTGCTGTACAATGTTTGTGGTGCCAGGTATTTTTAGGAACGTTTCATTTTTCTTTCCGTATCATGGTTGAGGAAGTGCCGTCATCCTCATAATCGCTGAGTTCGACCACTCTGCAGATATCCAGGATATCGTCATCCACAGTAAATTCTACATTTTTTCGCTGGAATATCAAAAAACGGACCTTGAGAGCCTTAAAATGGTTCAGCAGGATGTTCCTGGTCTCATCCTTCCTGTAATATTTCTCGTTAAAGATCCTGTTCAGGGTGTCGGCGCCTATCAGGAAACAGCAATCTGGGAACAATGTTGCCTTATCAGCAAAAAGAGGGGCATTTGTAAGATAGTAATCTCCTGTAAACTCTTCCGACATGTATCTTTCAAGGGATCCGAGTCTGTACTCGAGGGAGATGAAATCAATAGGTGGTTTGTCCACGTTTGCAAGTGAAATTTCCAGGCAGACCGGGAATCCATACATTTCGAAAGCCGTTCTTGCGATCTTAGCATGATTCTTATGACAGGGGTTGAACGAGCCTGCAAAGATCATCCTGGGCTGCACACTCTTATTTTCTTTTCTGTGGCTGATGTTTATGGACCTCTTTGCTGCTTTTTCAGCATGCAGAAGTGTATCTGCCAGCAGTTCACCGATATCCGGGCTGACCTTAGCTGCCCTGTGCTCGATATCGCTGAACTCCGGGACCGACTCGAAGGCAGGGGTATCATGGATATCAATATTACAGAGCTGTGCCAGACTTCTGATAATTAACATGGATGCTATCTCTTCTTCTTCCTCCCTTGTCCTTTTGTGCAGCAGGGTCAAATGGGATGTTGTTGTCTGCAGGAGTGATTGGGAAGCAATATATGCTTCATGTATTCTCCCTTCTCTTTCAGCTTTGCTTCTTACAAGCTTGCAGGTGACCCCAATGCCTATGATATTGCGGGCCCCGATATCCTGTTGCTTATCTCCCAGTCTGATGGCGTGTTCAAAAGAGACCATAGCCATGTTTCTTGCGGTTTCCTCAGAGCAGTAAATGTCAGGTTCTTTGCCGATAAGGGCTGTGAGGGCATTTCTGTCGTATGGCACCAGAGCTTCAAGCAGTGTAGCCGAACCTCCGCCGTGCATCAGTAATTTGCCAATTGCTCCACTGCCTCCTCCGGTAATGGCGAGTACTATCCTGCAGGGAGATGCATGTATCTTCTGTATGACCTTTCGAATTCCTTTATCTGCGATCCTGGTATCCATCCCCGGATCACCACCTGCTAAGCCGTTTGTCTTTTATCGATATGCATGGGACTGATTGTTATTTATGATTTCCTGTATTTGTTATCTCTGTGATGTTTCAAAGATTTTTCTGAGATTTGCATATGAGGATCAAATGAAAATTTATATATATTATAATGCTTAGCATATAATATTGTAGAATATAATGATGTATTGTATATAGTTGCAGGACCTATACATGGCAAGTTTATATGGGTAACATTTCATCAATTAATTAAATTTATCAGTTGCGTATCAGACAAAGTATAATTATTCGGGGACTAAAATGGCGCAGATACTAGTGGTTGAGGACAATCCTGTGAACATGGAATTGACAGTTGACCTTCTCGAGTCATACGGCTATGCTGCCGTGCAGGCTGAGGATGGGTTCATTGCTCTCGAGAAGCTGCAGAATGAGAGCATAGATCTTATCCTCCTTGACATACAGCTTCCCAGGATCGACGGGCTGGAACTGCTCTCCAGGATCAAGAGTAACGATTCCACAAAGGACATACCGGTCATTGCTTTAACGGCCCATTCCATGCGTGGAGATAACGAACGTTTTATCGCAGCCGGTTGCATCGATTACATCTCAAAGCCGATAGATATCAAGGGTTTCAAGGAAAAAATACAGTTACACCTGAGCAAACTTAACTGATAGGTCATTTGGGAATGAAGTTATCAACTGTCAGTTCAAAGCTTCTTTCCACTCCATTGATGTTCACTGTATAAACACCTTTTTTGAGTCCATACACGTCAATTTCTATCGTTTGCTCGAAGGGTTCGATCGCTTCGGTACAGATCGCGTCTTTTGGACGTATAGTCCTGAGATACACATTAAACGAATTTCCCTTCTTTTCAATTGATGTGTTCGTTGCGTCGATTTCCGTGCATCCGTCAGGAAGATATCCTGTTGCGACTGCTCTGACCTGTACAGGAAATGATTCAAGTGTCAATATCTCGACATCTTCGACAACAGCATTGCCATAGATGTATTCGGTACTGATGCTTTCGTTAGTTTCTTCTGGCCCCGTTCCATTGTCTGTCGTATTTCCCGTGCACCCAAGCGAAAAAGTTGCTATGGACACTATAACAATGGTGGCCAGGACCACCATACCCATAAAAGTATTTCCACTGTTGTTCATAGGCCTTCCTCTTTCATTGATCAGGCTGAAAACGTAGCCTTCGTATAAGTTCCTTGCTTAAACTGCAAATTGAATTGAAGTATTCAGTCTTACTCCTCAGAGAGCATGGATCCAAGTTTTTCCAGGTACATGCGGGTTTCCCCGTCAACTCTTTCCGCTGACATTTTGCCCGCTCCGAACACAATATGTGAAGGAAGCACTTCAAGTCCTGTGAATTCCAGTGTGCAGTGCGTGAAATACTTTAGCAGCTCATGGATGTCTCCGTGCTGCCCTCCCTTGGAGTACCATTGCTCATTAGCGCCGGTGCTGGTAACCAACATTGCTTTTTTGCCTTTGAACAGGCCGGTCTCATAAGCACTATTGGTAGCAGGGTTAAAAGCGAACCCGGGGGCAAAGACCCTGTCCAGCCACCCCTTCATGATGGCGGGCATGTTTGTAAAGTATATGGGGAACTGGAAGATCAGCAGATCAGCCCATTTTACCTTTTCCATTTCTTCCATTATGTCCGGGGCAAAAGTTCCTTTCTTACTGGCATTCATCTGCTCCACGAAGGGGTTGAACAGATCTGTCCTCTTAGGCTGCAGGAAATCTGTCCTGTCAAGAACTGGCTTGAATTTCATTGCATAGAGGTCTGAAAGTCTTACAGCATGACCTTTCTTCTCTAAGAATGCTATGGCTGCCTCCTTCAAGGCCGAATTAAATGATCTTGCTTCCTGATGTACAAATATGTAGAATATATTCATACTAACCCCACTGGAACTCTGAATTAATAATATATATTTATTTGGGTGCTTCATTATAGATATTCTGATCGGTATCATCAGATCAGTTTCAGGATCTTTCCCATTCCAGCCCGACAGTATCCGTTCATGATCAGCTCGTGCAGGTCTGCATTGATCTGCCTCCTGAGAATATCAGCTCAGGGATGTTTCAGACACGGATTAACGCAGGATTTACACGGATTTCGACTTTTACCAGTTTTAGATGCCTGTATTACCATGAATACGTGTTAATCGGTGTAGATCCGTGTCCTGAGAATGAATATAGAAGATCAGCGGCTTAAATGAAAAAAGATCTCTAAGCTGTAGTTCTGATCAGATGCCCTTATCAGGCCCGGCAGAAAGAACAGGTATCCTTACATCAAAAATCTAATCTGATGACCTATACTCTGATCGCAGAGGCTAATGGAAAGATATTATTCCCTCATGTCAGGGACAATCAGTATAAAAGTATATCGGAGACGGCAGCGGAAATTATTGAAAGGGCTATGCATCCATTAAGGACATTTTCATTTTCAGGAGTTTTTCTACGTTTTCATTGATCCTGTAAGCCAGAATGTCTTCACGGTTCGGGGTCCTTAA
>JAFGCK010000068.1 GCA_016932675.1 Methanosarcinaceae archaeon
CCGTCCGGTCTGACATTGATAATATAATTAAATTTATTATATATTGACAATAGTATATAAACCTGGCACCGACCGGCAGGGAGGATCTCACACCATATAGGTGGCGTAGTCAGCAATACCATTCTCAGTAACCACTTTCAGGCGGTGTGTACCCGTGCCTGTAAGGTTGGATACGGTCAGATCACGGATCTCCTCCGGAACCCATGTAACTGCTGTATCAGAAAATGTATAATCCTTAAGACTGCCGTCCACAAGCACATTGAGCTCTCCAAAATCCAGTGTCTCACTGCCGGTGTTCTTCACGGTCACTGTAAGGTCATAGGTCCCGTTAAGAGCAGCTGCAATGGAGCTGGCGATCACAATATCCGTATTCATGCGCTTGTTCTGCATCTGGTGCTGCTCAGCAGACGCCTCCGCAGCCAGCTCGGAAGAGGTGGTCAGAACAGTATATGAAAAAGTTCCCACAATGACCGCCGAAATAAAGAAGATGGCAACGACGACCGAGACCTCAAATCCCATACAGTTCCTCCAGGCTGTGTTTCACCTTTGACATTTCCCTGTCCAGGGAACTGAGCATGTTGCGGTCGATCCTGCGGCCGCACAGGCGCTCGACAAAGAGCAATGACTTGGTGTGATCCTCAGGGAGCAGTCGCCAGGTAGGTTTCTCAACATAATAATCGATCCCGCGGGCATATGCCATTACCTCGGACCTTACATCCTCACTGATCCATCCAATGTCCACATAGTAATCCAGCGCATCCATAAGGTTGTTCCTGCCCACACGCTCCATCAGGAACTCTATCCAGTTGAGCAGCACGACCACACTCGTGGGATCGGTCCGTATGTTCTCCAGACGGACCATGGGAATAAATTCTTTATTATCTGCCAGGACATCTTCTTCACCGCCATTCCCTGCAGCCTTTTCCCCGGAAGCATCCTCTGCAGATGATCCGGAAGACACCGGGATCCCTGTCCTTTCGATCTCATCGACCCTTGAGGAGATTGCACTTGCCGTTTCAGCAAGCTCAAGAATATTCTGGTCGATAAGTTCATTCCTGTTCATGAGCTCGTCGGTCCTTACAGTGAGCTGCTCGATACTCTCATGCAGCATGGACATGGCATCTGCGAATGCAGCTAGTTTGGTTTCCATATCCTGCATCCGGGAACTGATCTCCCCGGAGATACCCGGCAGGTTCAGTCTGTGGTCAACAGAATCCAGATCGTTCTTGAATACGACCAGCAGGTCACCAAGTTCTGTGATCCTTTTCTCTGCCTTTTCGAATCGTTCGATAGTAGCCCTGGAAGCTACATCGTCACCCACAAAGGGATTTACCTGATTGGACACGATCTCGTAGAGAGAAAGCAATTCAAGTACGCTCTGATCTATCTTTTCCACCGTCTTTTTGATCTCCTCGTTCTCACGCTGCACCATGCTCAGGGTCACATCGGCTTTGGAGACCTTCGTCTCGATCTCCCTTATCTTTCTGGTATTTGACTCGATAGCCTCTTTGTTCTCCGAAGAACCAGACTGAACGGTTGCACCCGGAAAAGCAGGTCCACCCATCCCCGGGGGAGTTGCACCGGGCATTCCGGAAGAGAACATACCCGGAGGCCCAGACGGTGGTTTTGCTGCCCGGGGACCAGGAGGGCCGCCTGGAGGCATGCCTGAGGCCAGGTCAGGAACAGAGCCAAGGTCAGGGATCCCGCCTGGAAAAGGAGGTTCACTTGCAGCAAAAGGAGAACTGCCTTCCCTGTTCTTTCCCTTTTTTTTCAGGATCCCTGAAGTTGCCTTCTTTATTTTATCACTTAAGCCGGACATGGTTTCACATAGCAGGATGAGTTTTTTTCAGATATCTATAGATATTAGAGTATACGTACAATATTATATAAAAATATTGAATGAAAATACTATGGTTCATCCTGGCTGGAAGGGTGGATTTAAATCGATTGACAGACCTTTGTCTCAAAGATCATATTGACCCGCAGGAAAAAGTTTGAGCACATGATGTTTTCCGATAAGGACGGAGTAAGATTTGCAACACCCGAAGACGTTGGAAGATACAGGGCCATGCGCCTGAGATGCAGAACCATCGCAGACATAAGCTGCGGGGTGGGGGGACAGACCATATATTTCGCAAATGAATGCGAGCAGGTCTATGCCATCGAGGTAGATCCTGAAAAGATAGCATACGCCAGGAAGAATTGCCAGCGGCTTGGAATTACGAACGTCGAGTTCATCTGTGCGGATGCCCTGTCCACAGAAGCTATAGACTGTTTACCGCAACTTGATGTTGTTTTTTCTGACCCTGCCCGGCCTGCAAGCGAAAACATGCGTGACATAAACAGCCTGCAGCCATCGATCCCTGATGTGATGGCAGCCTATAGCGCAAAGACCTCTAACTTCGCTTTTGAAGCCCCCCCACAGCTGACACCCGAAAGAATTCCCTTTGATTGCGAAAAGGAATACCTTTCACTTGAAGGAAAAATGAACCGCATGAACCTGTATTTCGGCGACCTGAAAAAGTGTGGTGTCTCAGCCATAGCCCTTCCCTCAGGAGGAAGGATCGAGTCAGCCGGTGAAGCACCACTGATCAGGATAAGTGAAGAGCCCTTACTGTATGCCTACGAACCGGAAGAGTCCGTTGAAAGAGCAGGGCTTCTTGCACAAATGGCAGGGGAGATCAGAGAGCATACACCGGATATAAGCCTGTTCCGTATAGACAAGAAACGCATTTTCCTGACATCCATGGAAGAGATCGACCACCGGTTGTTCAAGAACAGGTACAAGGTACTGAACACTTCAGGCTTTGACATCACGGCCATAAACACTTACCTCAGGGAAAACGATTTCAAAGCGGTACTGCTAAGAGCAGCAGTCGATCCTAAAGATTACTGGGGTATACGCAACCGTCTGGAAGAAGGGCTTAAAGGGAAGAGAAAGGCACACCTTTTCCTTAAAGGTGATATCGCAATATTATGCGAAGAGCTGTGAGATCACTGGTTCTCCATCCCAAGCAGGGATCTTGTCCTTTTGATCAGTTCTTTTCTGCCAAATGGTTTTGTGATATAGTCATCCGCTTTGATCACATGCAGACCCAGCATCTTATCGAATTCCTGGCTTTTGACGGTCAGCATGGCAACCGGAAGACCGGGGTTATTTTCCTTGATCTTGTGGAAGGTTTCCCAGCCGTTCATGTCAGGCATCATGATGTCAAGCAGGACGGCATCCGGAAGTTCCGCCCTGATAAGTTCGAGGCATTCAAAACCGCTGCTTGCCCCTATAACATCTATACCCTCGGATCCAAGAATAAGTTTCACAAGGTCTATGGTATCTGGTTCATCATCCACGACCATGACTTTGGGACACATTTTTATAGCTCCTGAAGAAGAATTGCTTCAAAGAAGATGTAATACACTATTAAAATATATAATTAATCCTCTTCAGACCACCCAAGCCTTCTCATAACCATCCTGATCCGGGCTTTGACCTCCCTTTTGTCAAAAGGCTTTGATATATAGTCGTCTATGCCAAGCTCCATACCCTTTACCTTGTCCTCAACCGCCGTTTTTGCGGAGATCATAATTACAGGTATGTCGCTGGCAGTCTTGCTTTTCTTAAGCTGTTCCACGACCTCATAACCATCCATATCCGGCATCATGATATCAAGCAATATCAGGTCCGGCTTTTCCTTGAGAGTGATATCTATTGCCTGCTCACCGTTATAGGCGACCAGGAATTCATAAGGCTCGTTTATCAGGGACAGTTTGAGAAGTTCAGGAATGTCCGGTTCATCATCCACTATCAATATCTTAAGCTTGTCATGCCTGATCCTCTTCCGTGAATATTCCAGTTTGATGGAGCCTTCTTCAACAGTATACAGGAAATCAAGGTCCTTGACGCCGACACGTGTGTGTACCTCCCCTATATTGGTTGTTTCGAGCACCACATCGAAATAGGACTTCACCAGCATCTCCGTATCAGTAGAGAGGATATCCTTCAGAAGTATGGAGACTATACCTCCTTCCTTCTCCCGGATCTTTTTCTCTATGAACTGCATGAAATTCTCAACTACCTGCATGGTGTCACTGGCAAGGACATTCATGTTATCGATGACAAGCAGGGACCGTGGATTCTTTTCGAACAGATTGGCTATATGTGAAGCCATCTTGGTGTAGTCTGCCGGGGAACTGCAGTACAGGGTATTTTCCTGTGGCTCCTTTCCCGGTACTTCGACATCTATGAACCACATACGATCCATGAATGCGCTGACATCCAACCCGAAGTCACCGAATTTACCCAGGATCTTGTGCCGGGAAGAATTCAGGCAAAGCCAGACAACATTCCTGTCAGTATTGTTCTTCAGTACACCATATACGTAAAAATAGACAAGGCGTTCAACAAAAATGTCAACTGGAGCAAAGAACAATGAACTTTTATTTGACAGTTCATTCCGAAGTGTCGCCAGAATTTCAGGGGTACTATCTTCCATTATCCCTTACCTTTATATTGTTTGGTGAATATTGGTTCTATTTTCTTATTAATGTTTGGGATATTTTATATAAAATTTTGTATCATTTATTTGATCGGCGTGAGCCTGACCTGAGGGTAACCTGGGCTGAAATCCATCTGAGCAACGTATAGTCCCGTTTTCGGCACAATACCATACATGACAAGGGTCTTGTCAACGTTCTCGAACTTCCAGTGTGTCGTAGCCATATGCGCTACTGAGTCGGTGATCTTCTGACCATGCTTTGCAACTGCAAGCACAACATTGTCTGTGGTTTTGGTGACCGAGGCCATCTGCCCTATGACGGGGCCGATATTTTCCCAGCCATAATTGTATTCCATGCTGTCCAGACCTATATAATCAAGGAGAGGAGAGCCATGCCTGAGCATCATCTCATTCTTTGACTGGTAAAATACATCCATGTCCTTGTAAACGTTACCTGAGAATGCCGCTATATATGGAGGAATACGGCTTTTCAGGTCACGTATCTCAAAACCCCTGAACTGCCCGGGAAAATCCTGCCCGGTTGTGAAAGGTGATATCATCCTTTTCTCGGTTTCAACACTCGTACCCTCAGTAGGAATACTCAGCAGTCCTCTGCCCATATTCAGATGATTGATGAACGTCGGAAGCAAAAGGCTGTAAAAAGAATCACCCACACCGCTTGTGATCTCAAATAGATTGAAACTGCCTTTCTGATAACCTCCCCCGAGGATCTCATCAAGATCAGGACTTCCCGAGGATATTTTACTCTCAATGGGATCAGGTATGGATCCAGGAACTGACGTCTTCAGAGGATAGGAAACCCCGAAGGGTTCAAAGCTTCTGAACCTGCCTCCGTTCAGTGTAAAGAGATATCGTGATTGGGACATGCCAACCCCACGCAGCTTAAGCAGGTGGATCTTACGGACATCAGCATCTGATAGCCCGGAAACCTCCAGAGAGACAACCCCATCCACAAGGTAATCCAGGGATCTGATATCGGTCTGTTCGGTTATAAGCACAAGGTCTGCGTTCACCTTTCTGGAAAAATCCAGCAGGAGACGTTCAAGCTCGAACTTGTTATCCTCCCATTGCGGGGACCTTGTTGTTGCAATGCTCATAGAGTCAATGGAATCCACCACTATCACAGGCTTTGAATCACCGGACTCCCAGATGGCCCTGATCCTGGATGCAAGCATCCTCAGGAAATCCTCGTTGTTGCTGAAATCCCCTTCGATCCAGGGAAACTTGCCGTAGGACGAGGATTTGTCTATCCTTGGGGAGATATAGATACAGTTGCCCTGTGGACAGAGATCATCCAGTATCCCAAAAACAAATGTGGTTTTACCGGTACCAGGTTCGCCTTTTACCAGCAGGGACTTCCCGAACTGGGAAGAAAAGAACCACTCTATCTCCCCTGGGATCATGATCAATCCTCATGCAACCTTAAGCTGCTCCTTCAGTATCGATACCCCGTACTCAAGCGAATCGTTGACCTTCAGAGGATCGGTCCCCCCTCCGCGGGCCATATTCGCTCGACCTCCACCGCCACCGCCAACAACCTTTGACATTTTCCTGACGATAGAACCTGCGTCTGCACCGGCCTTCAGGGCAACATCACCTGCAGCCACCACGATCTTCACACCATCTAAATCGCTTGCAAGTATGGCGACAACACCCTCGTCCCGGGTGAGCTCTCCTGCAACCTTCACCAGTTCCTCTACATCAGCATTGGGGAGCAGACTGGCTACCACGCGGATACCGTCAATGTTGAGAGCATCATTGACCATGGCAGCGACACGCAGATGTGCCAGTTCTTCCTTGAGCCTCTCATTCTCCTTCTTGAACTCCTTCCATTCAGCGAAGAAACGCTCAATGGTAGATGGCAGGTGTTCCGGAAGTACACGCAGTGCCTCTGCAGACCGGTCAAGATAGGACTCCATCCTCTGTGTGGCCCTGACTGCCGCAATACCTGCGGCATATTCGATACGCTCAACTCCATCCTGGATACGCTCGGTCCTGAGCATCTTGATGGGTCCTACAAGTCCAGTACTTGTACAGTGAGTGCCTCCACATGCCTCTACATCATCTGCAACCTTGAGCACACGTATCCTGTTCCCCGGAGGCACACCTCCCTGGTATAGCTTGAAACCGTATTTTTTCTCAGCATCGATGCGGTCCATCCATTCTGCCGTTACACGCTGGTTATCCATAACCGTAAGATTGGCTATCAGTTCGATCTGGTTAAGCTCCTCCTGAGTGATACGTTTGTAATGGGATATATCCAGACGGGCGCGTTCAACTGTTTTCTGTGCACCGGCCTGCCATACATGATCACCAAGTACCTTCCTGGCCGCATCGTTGACTATATGGGTTGCAGTGTGATGGCAAGCATGGGCCATCCTCCTTTCCTCATCAACCTTTCCGACCACAAGGTCACCTTTGCGCAGATGGAGCTCGTCCTCCATGCCGTCTATGATATGGACTACCACACCGTCCACGATCTGGACATCGATGACTTTCAGGACAATGTCATAGACAGTTATTGTGCCATGGTCAGCTGGCTGCCCACCGCCTTCCGGATAGAAGAGAGTACTGTCAAGCACCAGATGGTTATCAAAAACGTCAAGCACTACTGCTTCGAACTCCATCCTTGTGGGTTCGTCATAGAAGAGACGTTTTGTTTCCGGGAGTTTCTCGACCCTGTCCGCATATGGGAAGACCTTCTCCTCCCTGGCCTCCGCCTTATTGTGACCTTCTGCCACCAGAGAATAGAA
>JAFGCK010000069.1 GCA_016932675.1 Methanosarcinaceae archaeon
AATATAGGGGTTTTATTACATTTTGTGGTCGTGGTAACGATCATCTGTGCCACATTTGTTCACAAAAAAACGTAATGTGTTAATTTTAATAAGAGAACTGCAAAAACAAAGAGAATTGCAATTGAAGATATAATCACAATCCGAGAATATCATCCATTGTATAGAAGCCGGGCTTTGCATTCGCGATCCATATGGCTGCTTTTACCGCACCGCCCGCAAAGGCCTGCCTCGAATGCGCCTGGTGCTTGATCTCGATACGTTCACCATCGCCTGCAAAGAGTACGGTGTGGTCACCCACTATGTCCCCTCCGCGCACGGCATGGATGCCGATCTCGCTGCCGCGCGGTGCAAGTCCCTGACGGCCATGGACATAGTCCTTGCCTCCGAGAACCTCACTTATGACATCCGCAGCCCTGAGGGCAGTGCCGCTTGGAGCATCCTTCTTCTGGTTATGATGAGCCTCGATGATCTCGATATCCGCATCTCCCAGATACCTTGCAGCTTCCTTCAGTATCCTGAAGAATACGTTCACACCTACGGCATAGTTAGGCGAGATAATACCTGCAACATTGTTCTTCAGTATGGAATCCTCTATCATGGCCTTCTGGTCGGCGCTCAGGCCGGTGGTACCTATTACCAGACCTGCCCCGCAGGAAGCAGCCCTGGGAGCGTTGACAATTGTTGCATCCGCAATGGTGAAATCAATAAGTACATCGGTCTCTGAAGACCTCAGCACCGATTCCATATCATCCACAGATGAGATAGGGACATCAAGAACACCAAGCTGGGCAACTTCACCTGCGTCGCTTCCAATGTTCACCAGGTCGAATGCCGCAGACAGGCGGGTCTCTTCTGAACGGAGTATATTGGAGATGAGAAGCTTTCCCATCCTGCCGGATGCACCTATGACAGCTACGTTGATCATGATATGCACCCCAGTCCGCGAAGAGCGTCCTGTAATACCCTGTCGTGCTCTTCACTCAGAGGTGCAAGAGGGAGTCTTAGATCCCCTCTGGCAAGCCCCATCAGTTCGACAGCACGCTTGACAGGTATGGGGTTGGTTTCCAGGAAGAGCGCCCTGGTAAGAGGTGCCATCTTAAAGTGCATTTCCCTGGCGGCCTTCAGATCCCCCCGGCTTGCTGCATCCACAAGCCTTACCATCATGTCCGGGACAACATTCGCAACAACGGATATCACACCAATTCCACCCAGGGCGACTATAGGGAACGTAAGGCCATCCTCTCCGGATAGCACCTTGAAATCCTCGTCAGCTGTCAGTTCAAGTATCCGGGATATCTTCTCCACACTTCCGCTCGCTTCCTTAACTGCAGCAATGTTGCCTACTTTGGCAAGTTCTGCTATGACCTCAGCAGAGACATCCTGCCCGGTGCGGGAAGGTACGTTATACAGGATAATAGGAATATCTGCGGCCTGCGCTATGGCTTTAAAATGAGCCATAAGCCCGGCCTTATTGGACTTATTATAATAAGGGGTGATAACAAGAGCCGCATCGGCTCCCACATCGGCAGCATGCTTAGTAAGTTCCACTGCCTCAACAGTGTTGTTGGACCCTGTTCCTGCCACCACCGGAACACTGGCACAGTCCATCGCAATACCGATCAATTCCTTGTGCTCGGCCATGGAGAGGGTAGCCGATTCACCGGTCGTACCGCAGGCGACGATACCTGATACACCACCGTTCTCCACAAAAGAGACAATATTTCTAAAACTTTCTGAATCAATGGAATTATCCCTGGAAAAGGGGGTTACAAGCGCGGGTAGAACTCCTTCGAACATGGGAACATCCCCTCAAAGGTTATTCTTCAGGCTTGTGGGTCATCTTTCTTGTAACGTAGCCTGCAACACGATTTCTGATGACCTTGCTCTCAATGGTGGTGTACTTTGTTACAAGGTGCTTGTTCGCATCGAAGTCTGTTGTAAAAGCGTCACCATGGTTGTCAACTAAACGTAATGCAATGTTCTTGATGTTGCTCTGTCTGATATTTCCCATGAAAATCCTCCATTAGTATATGATGAAATTGTAAACCGGACTGTAAAGTTATGACATTATGTGTGTATCGGCTTATAATAAATACTCTTGCATTTATATCTTTTGGATTACACCCGAAGGAACTAAATATATAAATCATACATCGGTCTTACCAAAGAGGCGGTCGATGGTGCCCGCTTCATTGAATACCTTTTCCCTTACACCCTTGCGGTTTATGAAAAGACCGATAAAAACAATGAAAAGACCCGGTTCAGGATTCCCGGGTGTTATAAGGACGCCAAAAAGAGTTACCGTTGATGCTGCAATTCCCTTCAAGGCACCCTTCCTGTAGGAATCAATACCCGTGCGCCTGAATATACGGATATCACGCAGTGTGAGTAAAAGGATTACGAAATAAGCCAGCATCGAGATATAAACATACATTTGTACACCGGGTCCATGCACTCCAGGATGTGATAGTATATCAGAGTATCCCTATCCTTATGTTCCTGATGCAGCAGCCCATAATTTAGTTAAAGGACTTATTATATAAAACAGATGGAATGAATGAATCATCCCGAAACAGGATCACACTTCATGTGGACATGGACAGTTTCTATTCAGCAGTGGAGGTCAGCAAAAGGCCGGAACTCAAAGGACTTCCGGTGGTAGTCGGCTCTGACCCGAAAGGAGGCAGCGGAAGGGGTGTTGTAAGTACATGCTCATATGAGGCAAGGGGTTTGGGTATACATTCCGGGATGGCGATCTCAAAAGCATACAGGCTATGTCCTGACGCTGTCTACCTGCCCGTGAACATGAAGCTCTACAAGGAAGTCTCAGAAAACATAATGGCTCTGATGCGCATCTTTGCGGACAGGTTCCAGCAGGTGAGCGTGGATGAGGCATACCTTGATGTCGGGAACTTTATCGATGATTATGACTCCGCGGCCCTGCTTGCGCGGAAGATCAAGGATGAGATTTTCCGCAAACATGGATTGACATGCTCTGTAGGGGTGGCACCTAACAAGATAATCGCCAAGATAGCCTCAGACTTCAATAAACCTGATGGCCTGGTGGTCATAAGGCCGGAAGAGGTAGAAGGTTTTCTGTTCCCGCTCCCGGTCTCAAAGATACCGGGAATAGGTAAGAAGACCCGGCCCATTCTTGAGGAAATGGGTATAGAGACGGTAGAGCAACTTGCAACCATAGATGTACAGCTGCTTATCGCACGCTTCGGCAGATCAGGGATCGTAATGCACCAGCTTGCAAACGGTATCGACCGCAGGGAAGTCAGGGAAAGGGAAGAAGTGAAGTCCATAAGCACGGAAGATACATTCGATGAAGACATTTTCGACCCCGCCACGATACAGAATGCCTTTGCTGCCCTCTCGGAAAAAGTGTATGGTTCGCTGATGAGGAAAAGGTTCCGCTTCAGGACAGTAACCATAAAGGTTCGCTTTGAAGATTTCAGGACCTATTCCCGGGCGAAGACCCTGCAGGCAGCAAGCAATGAGAAGGAAGCCATCATAAGGAATGCCCTGGGCCTTATGGAGGAGTTCATGGGGAAAGGAAGGTTCAGGCTTCTCGGAGTAGGCGTCACCAGACTTGAGAAGATAGACGAGAGACAGACTCTGCTCAATGACTTTTTATGATAAAGTCGAAACCAGAAGTGCATCCAATATAGTAAAAGACTTTTTTTTCTGTTTTTGGATGTAAGAGCTGATTTGAGCTTAATTATGATTATAAGCCTGAATATTAATGAAAAATAGTTCTGAA
>JAFGCK010000070.1 GCA_016932675.1 Methanosarcinaceae archaeon
GAAAATCCGTGTTAATCCCGCGTTAATCCGTGTCTGAAAATCTTTTTTGGATTGATTTATATAAGACACAGATCATTACAAGTAACAACGATCCTGAATATGGTGGAACGTTGTCTGATCAGAAAAGGAATTTCAGGGGATAATCAGATGGCCCCGGTGCTGGCATCCTTTGAGCAGCGCAAAGATAATTATGCTTCTGGACAAATCATTCTTCATGAAAGATCAAGTGGCTGTGGTTTTTGACAGTGCAGGTACCTTGCTTCATATGTACCGCGTGGCAAAGGAGGCTGAAACAGGTCTGATCCTGGAGGATATCCAGTCTACCCTGCTGGTGGCCCGCAAACCTCACCGCGCACTGGTGGTTTTCAACGCTGATCCCGAAAAGGTCTCATATTATGATCCGCAACTGACCCTCCATGACCTGATAGATACATATAATATCAAACTCGATATAAGCTGCGCAAGCCGGCCTTTCGTTCTTGATGAGGTCTATGCCATAATCAGGGAAAGTAATGTCAGTGTGAGTGATATCAACGATGTGGTATCGATCGTCAAAGGTCATTGCCCCGACACGTTCTACCTGGCGGCAGGCATTATAGTCGATGCACAGGAAAACCAGGTCCCATATGTGTTAAGCACCGGTGGAAGAATGTACTCCGATACGCCTGAAACAATCAGGCTGCTGCAGGATATAGGTACAGATATATTCATTGCATCGGGAGATGGTTACAATAACCTTGAGAAACTTGCTCTGTCCGTAGGCATTCCTCTGGCTTATGTACATGGGGTTGCAAACACCCGTGATAAGGAAAGGATCGTCAGGGAACTCAAGGAAGTATACGGGACCGTTGTTATGGTGGGTGACGGGATGAACGATATCCTTGCCCTGAGGGCTGCGGATATAGGTATACTGACGGTGCAGCAGGGCGATGAGAGGCCTCAGATCCTGTGGGAAGCTGCGGATATGGTAGTTGCCAACATCCTTGAAGTACCGGCGATCATAAAAAAATTGTATGATATGCGAACTTCTACTAATCATGACCAAAACCCGGTTTTTAAAAGTTAACAGTGTTATGTATATGCGTTATGTTTATGTAGTGAGTTTAATAATCCAACTGTAATTTACTCAAAAAAATCATTAAAATGTTGTCACCTGGTCTGTATGGGCTTATCCGGCTAGTTTTGTATACGCTATACAAAATCGTTAAGTAATTTGTGTATGTATGACTGAACATAAATTGGACAGTAACCCATGTATCCGGTAGGCGGAGGAAATCGTATGGCAGTATTTATAGAGGTCAAAGACCTTTCACTGGAATTCGACGGTGTAAAAGTTCTGAAAAAAATCAACCTGAATATCAATGAAGGTGAAGTGCTGGGTATTCTGGGAAGGAGCGGTTCAGGCAAAACTGTGCTGATGCACGTCCTGCGCGGTGTCGAGGAATATGAAGGCATAAGCGGTGAAGTGATATATCATCTTGCTCGTTGTGAGAAATGCGGTCATATAGAGCCTCCGAGCAAGACTGGACAAAAATGTCCGGTATGTACTGAAGAAACTTTAAAACCATTCGATGCCGATTTTGTAAAAATGTCTCTGCATGACCCTCACAGGAGGGACATTACCAAAAGGATCGCTATCATGCTCCAGCGTACTTTTGCCCTTTATGGTGACGACAGGGTCATTGCAAACGTCGTGAATTCTCTCACCGAGATCGGGGTGAATAGTGAAGATGCCATGAGCAAAGCCGTTGACCTCCTGGAGAAGGTAGAGCTTTCCCACCGCATGATGCATGTGGCACGTGACCTGAGTGGTGGGGAGAAGCAGAGGGTTGTGCTGGCTCGCCAGCTTGTAAGGGACCCCATGCTCCTGATAGCCGATGAACCCACAGGGACCCTTGATCCACGCACCGCAGAAGTCGTACACAATGTTATCAAGAAGGCTGTAAAGGACTACAATATGACCATGGTGATCACATCCCACTGGTCCGATGTTGTAGAGGACCTTGCGGACAAGGCGATAATACTGGATGATGGTTCCATAGTCAGCGAGGGCTCGCCAGCAGATGTTGCAAAGGAGTTCATGCAGCGTGTATGTGTTGTGGAGAAGAGTTCTGATTTCAATGTGGGCGATCCGATCATCAGAGTGGAGAACCTGGTCAAGAAATACATATCTGTCAGCAGGGGTGTGGTATATGCAGTTGACGATATTTCCTTCGATGTTAAGGAAAGTGAGATATTCGGACTTGCAGGTACAAGTGGTGCGGGAAAGACAACAACCTCTGAGATCCTTATGGGTATAGTACAGCCAACCAGTGGCGAGGTCCAGGTAAAGGTCGGCGATGAATGGATCGATATGAAGAAGCCCGGTCCTGAGTGCAGAGGCCGCGCATTGAAGTATATGGGGATACTGCACCAGGAATATGGACTGTACAACCACAGGACGATCATTGACAATCTCACAGAATCCATTGGTATTGACCTGCCCTATGAGCTTGCTGTCAGGAAAGCCATTAATACTCTGATGTCTACCGGTTTTAGTGAAGAGAAGGCCAAATCCATATTGCCGAAGATGTCAGATGAGATCAGTGAAGGAGAAAGGCACAGGGTGGCCCTTGCCCAGATCCTTATGAAAGAACCCGTCATAGTTGTCATGGATGAGCCGACAGGTACGATGGATCCGATCACAAAGAAAGATGTCACAAAGTCCATCCTGATGGCACGTCAAAAGATGGGTGATACATTCGTGATAGTGTCCCATGACATGGATTTCCTTATGGAGATATGTGACCGTGTTGCTCTTATGAGAAACGGTAAGATCGTGGATGTGGGTGAACCCGAAGCTGTTCTTTCACAGCTTACAGAAGACGAGCTTCTGGAAGCCGCGGCAGAAACATAACAGAAAGGCCTAAAGGGTAACTGACCGCGTTAACAGAAGAGGTGTTTGGCACGACTGACGAAATTAAGATTCAGATCAATGGTTCCGAGATCAGTCTATCGGAAGGTTCAACCCTTGAAGATGCGATCAAGCTGTCAAAAGCCCCCTACAGGAAAGGTACGGCGGTCGGGATCCTTATAGAAAAAGGTGACCTCAAGGCGCAGAGTTCCCTGGAATACACTGTCAGGACATCAAAGGGTGATTTCAGGATCGAGCTGGATGAGACCCCATCCCCTTCCATGGAAAGGTGGCTTTCAGACCATGGGAAATACAGTGATCTGCCAGTGCGATGGGTAAGTAAGGATGCCATTGCCTTTGGTCCTTTTGTCTCCGATACAGGTAGTTTCAGGGGGAACATGGAGTTCAAGGCCTTCGAACTCATGTTCGCGGCAGGAGGCGGTGACCCTGATAACACTCACCTTATTTTTACCAGGGACCAGCATGTTGCGGAGTATGGTGCGCCTGAGGAAGGCACATTTGCAAAAGTGATTAGCGGGAAGCATGTCCTGCTGGACCTTGCTAGGAACGACCGGATACTGGGTATAGAACCCTTTGTAGAGTGGGAGCAGGTAGGCGAACACATCTGCACCACAGACCTCTCGATAAGGATCGAAGACGGTGCGAAGATATTCAGCTATGTCGGGATAGAAATGGATCCTGAAGCTCCTGAAGGTGCAGAACACCTCTATGCGGTCACAAGGGATGGTACATTCAAAGTTGATTTTGTGTCAAGTTCTTTCATTTCCGACCATCGTTTCCAGGGTGAACTGGTAACCTATGAGAATTTTGAGCCAAGGCCGGCAGGTTCGGTGTTTGTCAGGACTGTCGGCTACGGCGCAGGTAAGCTGTTCATCTCAACGGACGACAGGACATCAACCATCATGCATTCCGTAGTGGGTCATGTGGCCAGGGGCCTTCAGCTTGCAAAAATGGCAACACAGGGCCAGAGGATCACGGTGGAGAAGTCTCCCCGCTCCATCATGCTTCCGGGAATGAGCCATCTGGAAGCAGAAAGTGAAATGGATGCCCGGGGTGTGGATGTCGTCAGGGAAGGATACGTTGAGGACGATGGCTTCATTGTAAGCCAGTCTCCGGAGACAACTATGGATATACTGGCACAGGGCAAGGTCACCCTGAAGGGTGTGGACCCTGAACATCTTGTGAAGATCGAGCTCTATGATGAGCTTGTTCCAAAGACACTTGATTTTTTCAGGCATGCTACAGGGATGCAGTACAAGCCGGTAGGCGCACTGCCTGTCCTCATGACTTATGAGAACACTTACATTTTCAAGGCAGAGAAAGAAGCTGAGAAGTATAAGGAGATCCTGCCTGAGAACACTCCCGTCTCTAAGGTCAGTGCCGGGGAGATCGGCGTGACAAACCAGGCAGCCAGGAGGGCCGGTATGGTGGGTGTGAAGATGGAAGACAGCGATCTTTTCGGACCCACCGGTGAAAAGTTCAACAGCACGAACATCATTGGAAAGATCCTTGAGATAGAGAAGCTAAAAAACTTAAGGGACGGGGATATCATGTACATAGTAGAAAGCTGGGAGGAAGAATAATGCCGCAGAATGATGATGACATTATAACCAAGCTTGTGGTGATCAGCTCTGACAGTGTCCTCCCCATAGATGCTGCAATGAAGGTGTACGAATCCGAGACAAGTATTGTCATCAAGGAGACATGTTTCGGAACCATGGTCACAGGTCCCAGGGAGGCTGTTAACAGGGTCGTAGAGGAACTTGTCGATCTGGACAGGAACCACATATTCGTAAAGGAAAGAGGTTTCCCTCCCGGAGATGAGAGACGATGCCGTGCAAGCAGGGGAGGAGGCCCGCGACCGGGTTTTCATTATCTCAGGGAAGAGGTCCGGACACTCCCTATGATAGGAAGGGCCCTTGATGATTATGATAAGAAGGTCCCTCTGAAAGAGGTAGCTCACAAGAAAAAGCTTGATGTCAAAAAGCTGGCAGAGATCATCGAATCCGCTTAATGAGGCACTTATTGAGGTATTATCCATGGTAAAAGTCATTATTTATCCAACGAACAGCCTGATACTCTCTGACCTTGTAGAGAGGTTTGGTCACACACCCCTTGCTATGATGGAAAAGATAAAGGAAAAGATATCCACAGTGGGCGTGGATTCCCCTCCTCTTAACATAACGCCTGAAGAGCCGAAAATGGGTCTTAAGTACGCTGCTGTTGAAGTTCCTGCAGGTGTCAGGGGAAGGATGGCGATAGTCGGTCCCATGATAGACGAGGCGGAAGCCGGTATAATCGTGAACGAATCTCCCATGGCCTTTGGGTGCATGGGTTGTGCACGTACCAACGAGCTTACCAAGTTCCTCATCAGGGACCGTGACATTCCTGTCCTTGAGGTGGATTACCCTGAAGACGAAGATGAAGCCAGGGAATTCGTTTACAAGATAGCTGAGTTTTTAGGATCCCTGTCCAAAGATGAAAAGGAAGGTCAAGAATGAATGACGATGCCGTTGTAAAAGTGGCCCTTGTTTCTTGTGGTTCCGAGTATGCCGGAGTTCATGGTGAACTCGAGTCAGTGGCAGGTTCTGTCAATGCCAGGCTTGTGTATCCTGAGATAGATGTTTCCATCCTTGATACCATAGGAAAGGAATTCGGCATTGAGGCCGCAAGTCCGGATCTTCGTCTCATGATGGCCAGGGCAAAGGCTGTTGTGGAAGGCATCACGGATGTTGATGGTGTTTTCATTACGTCGTGCTTCAGATGTGCAGAAGCTGCCATCGTCAGGAACGAAATAAGACGCTATATTCACAAGTACTCAGATATCCCGGTTATCAGTTACTCTTTCACGGAACGCACGACGGCCGCGACCCTGATGACGCGTATGGAGGCCCTGACGACCATTGCCAGGCGCAGGCATCTGCTTGCAAGGGAGCACCAGAGCGGCCTGACCGCAGGCATTGATTCTGGTTCGACCACTACCAAGGCAGTGATTATGAAGGATGACAGGATCCTCGGTTCCGGATGGGTACCGACAATCAAGGTGATTGAGAGTGCCACGGAAGCTTTTGAGCTTGCACTTAAGGAAGCAGGTGTGGATCGCGAGGATATACAGGCGCTGGGTACGACCGGATACGGGCGTTTTCTCGTCGGGGAACACTTCAAAGCCCAATTGATACAGGAAGAGATCACGGTGAACTCAAAGGGGGCCGTCTACCTTGCAGATAAACAAAAGGGTTCTGCTACTGTCATTGATATCGGCGGTATGGACAACAAGGCGATATCCGTCGAGGACGGCATACCGGGAATGTTCACCATGGGAGGTATCTGTGCCGGTGCGTCCGGCAGGTTCCTGGATATGACCGCCAAGAGGCTGGGCGTCGACATTACCGAACTGGGGTCCCTTGCTGTAAAGGGTATGCAGGAAAAAGTGGAAATGAACAGTTACTGTATCGTTTTCGGTATCCAGTCGCTGGTGAACTCCCTTGCCAAGGGTTCCACACCCGAGGATGTTGCAGCGGCCGCCTGTCACAGTGTGGTTGAGCAGATATTCGAACAGCAGTTGCAGGAAGTCGATGTAAAGGAACCTCTCATTCTGGTGGGCGGTTCGTCCCTTATTGAGGGCGTTCCCAAGGCACTCAGTGAACTGCTTAAGATCAAAGTGCTTGTCCCACCGAACTCCCATCTTATCGGAGCGGTGGGAAGTGCTTTGCTTGCTTCGGGATATGTGGAGGAATAACTCCCATGGAAGCTCTTGAGACCTTCATTGTAGAATCAACCGTGCCTGAAGAGGGTGAAGCTTACAGGAGCATAGTCTCTGATATTATCTCAGAGCTTGTACTTGGAGGGGCCATAGGAAGGATAAAGGTTGTCATCAGGCCTGAGGATTCACTTTTCCAGATGGCTATAATTCTCAGGGGAAGCCAGAAGCCTGTGAAAATGTCGGATTTTGCGCAGGTCGGATACGGGGCAATTGAAAGGAACGAGGTCAAGATCACCATCGATGAAGAGAAATACCTTCCTGCGCTTCTGGAAAAACTGTGGGCGAGGTATGGCCGTGCCAGTATAATCCAGCCTGAAAGAAAGACCCTGGTGATAAGGCAGAATGAAGACCCTGAAAAGGAGATCGCCTTCCTGGAAGATATGGTGATCGCCGATCCGAAGCAGACTTTACAGTCAAGACTGGTGGAAATGGCTATAAGGACCACCCCCGAAGGTTTCCGTGTGCGCTATCACTCCATGAAAAAGAATTATTTCGTCTTCGTTGCCAGCGAAGATATCCTGAAACCTGAATGGATAGAGGAAGGGCACAGGATGCTTGCAGAATTGCAGGAGGATAAATAATGCCCGCAGTGCTTGAACCGTATATATATGAAGGTGGTATCCATAAGCACACCCTTATCACCGAACTCCTGGAGGATCTGGGGGGGTACCTCATTCAGAAGGTTCCCGCAGCTACCGAGGTCATGCTGACCATGCTTATCCCCAGGGATGATGTCCATCTTATTGAGGATCTTGGCAAGAAGCTGCTTGGTAATCTCACAAAGGCCCCGCTAACTGGTACGGAAATTGCCGTGGTATCCCCCACCCTGGCTTCCCACCACCTGCCCCATTCGGCATGCGATATTGCAGAATACCTGCGCAGGGACGGCGCTAACACGAATATGATAGGTCTTGCCAGAGGAATGGGCAGGCGGGTTGCGCTGTCTGCGGATTATGAACGCAAGCTGATCAATGAGCATGATCTTGCCGTCTTTGCTTTCGGGACCTTCAGTGATTGTATCAGGAACAAGAAGCCAAAACTCCTTGAAGGTATCAGGGTCCCCAAGGTTGTGACCGGAGGACCGGACCTCAAGACCGAGGATGTGGCAAATGCTGATGTATATGTCGGGAACATCGGGAGGGTCGCCCATCGCCTTCGCAGGTCGGAAGAGTTGAATTCGCTTGATAATATGAACAGGAAGGTTGGCGAGGTCGTGGAAAGGATGCGTGAGGAGATCGCCAAGGACCCACTGGCAGTACTGCCTCCAAGGGTCATGAAGGAGATACATGAACAGATACCTCAGATAGAATACGTGCTCTCCCCCGCTCCGATAACCCTGCAGCTTGATGGCCTGCGTGTAAAACTCCCTTACGGCGAGTTCCATGAAAGTATCGGCAACCTTGAGTTCGATGAAGGTATCAGGCTTTCCCAGCTTTCAAGGATAACTCCTTCCAAAATGAAAAATTATATATTGGTCAAGATCAAACGTGAGTCTGAGGTTGGTTTTGTCATCTAGGTAAATAACCCTGCTCTGTGGCAGATGAGGCTTATCCATGGAAATCGAAAAAATACTCAAGATCCTTGGCCAGGAAACCGATGAAGCTGTGGAAGAGATCCTTACAGATGTGGAACAGCGTTATGGTGAGATCCCCTATATAGTTAACTTCATGAAGGACATGCCTGAACTGTTCATTTCAAGGATGATCTATGAGAACAGTGTCATGCGTGAGTTCAAACGCATGGACCCGAGGACCGTTGAACTGATATGCATAGCAGTCTCTTCTGCGCTCAGGTGCGAGTATTGCCTTAAGACCCATGTGAGAGTTGCCAAAAAGCTTGGAGTGTCAAAAGAGGATATATTCGATGCCATCCTTATAGCATCCACGATTTCCAGTGCTTCTGTCCTTGCAGAGGGCACTCGTTCCCTGGACTCTGAGTTCAGTGAGCCCGAAGCTGAAAAAGAGAAAACGGGGCAGATCTGCACGATCTGCAATATAGCTTCGGAAGTCCCGGAAGAGGAATAAGGTCTAATAGAAGGGCGTTCCTCCTATCAGGACACCTGCAATGTAACCCAGTATCACACCGCCGTTGAGGAATGGCAGGCCTGCCTGCGGTTTCCCTTTCATCACAAGGACTGTCAGCGCGATAAACCCTGCAATGGTGCCTGTCATGGCTCCCAATGCCGGGATGTTTATAAACCCGCCTAGCCGGTATGCATCTGTCAGGAAGACGTTTGCCGATACCACCAGTATGGTTGGCATGATAGCATCGCCCAGTCCCATAAAGAATGCCTCCCGCTCCTCGCCCTCCTCTTTTTTAAAGGAGTCCTCTATAAAGGAATATTTCATATGCTTTGGCATCACGAACAGTATGGGCAGGCGCAGGTCCATGACACCTTCAGCAAGGTCTATCATGTGTTTTGTTTTGTACACCGCGATAGCATCGTATATGGCAAGCAGTCCCAGGAGGACCACCACTGGTATTATCGAAAGTGATATGCCGAATATTGCACTGGCTCCTGCACCGATGATCAGTCCTGTCGTGTTTATAACGTACCATTCAGGGAACTTGTAGAGCAGCACCGTGAGTATCACCGAGGCGGTCACGGATAATGCATTGTTGGCCATGACGGATATATCCGCAATCGAAAGCAGGGCATAGAACACATAATACATCGTGGCACCCACTGCAAGCAGGATCACGAGTTGTATGATCCATTGCATTCCTTTTCTTATTGCCAGCAATAACAGGAATGTGAAGATCAGTATGGCAAATATGTAGAGTATACTGTTAGAAGCGTCATCGGGGTTTTCGAATGCCCGCATGTCCTCTTCCACCATGGGGGCGGCCAGGAGCAGGGCTACCAACTGTACAACAATGATGATACCTGCCATTGCAAGCATTGGCTTGTATTCGTTAAGACCTTTTCTCTCTGAACTCAATACGTAAACTCCCGTTATTACAAATATTTATACCGTTAACAATATGTTATAACTATATATATTTAATTTATTCAGATCCTTATACAAATAGAAAATAATATAAATACATAAGAAGCCCATATAAAGCTTAAGAGGGAACAACAATGGAAAGCCGGGATATAATATTCTCAGTTGTAA
>JAFGCK010000071.1 GCA_016932675.1 Methanosarcinaceae archaeon
GTGATTCCCTGTATGACCGCTTTTTCAAATCCCATTGTACCACCAGCAAATGCAGGTCCGGTAATAATCCGGATCATTTTGTAAAATGGGTGCGTTTTATTTAATTTTTATGAAAGCATCCCGAAGAAAAATGTCACATGTAAAAAACAATGTGGTTGTTGTATACCATCCACAGGCCTGCAAGTACGAACACAAGGCCTGCAAGTCTTTTAAGCCGGGTGTCATACTTTGATATCATGCTAAGCCTTCCTGACGAAAGATTAGTGAAATAAGCGATCATCAGCATGGGCACAGCAAAGCCCATCGAGTATATGATAAGCTGTGATGCTCCGTAAAGTATGTCTCCTTTCTGGCCCACGGCAGTGAGTATCCCCCCGAGTATGGGCCCCACGCAAGGCACCCAGGCGACACCCAGTGAAAAACCTACAAGCAGGCCGCCAAGAACTCCTTTTTTTTCCACATGCACCCTTCCGGCATAAGGAGCAGAGAAAGCAAAGATATCATAACCCATGAGCATGGAAAGACCAAATGCTATTAGCAGGAACTCGGCCAGTATCCTGAAGTCCCAGATGTACGCACCAAGTGCAGAAATGATCATTCCCATGAACGTGAAAGAGATGGTTAGCCCAAGAACAATTGCAAGGGGCCTGAACTTCCCCTGGCCTGCAGAATAGGCCAGGATGACCGGAAGCAATGGAAAGACGCACGGAGATAGTACACTTACCACTCCTGCAATAAATATACTTACCGGCCCCGCAAGAAAGATCGCAAGCGAATTCAATGTAAATGTATCGGCGTACATATCAATCAACCAGGTCAAAGGTATCAATTTTCCTGCCGGGCATCTATAGCCCTGTCAAGAGCTTGCATAAGGACCTCTTTCTCCGCCAGCCCGACAAACCTGGCGCTTTTCCTGTCGGTGGTCATCTGCCCGTCAGCTCTCATGTATGCATATTGCCCATCCTCAATGTCCACTATGACAAAGGAATCAGGGACATAGTCCGCGCCAAACCATAGAGCCAGAGGACCTGCATTTCTTGTATCGATGTGCAGGACAGCAGCTTTTTCCTGATAGTCGGCTGCGATCTCTTCCAGTATAGGTTGCTGGTCATCGCAGGCAGGGCAACCCTCATAGCCCATTTCCACAAGGACAGGTCCACTGGCCAGTGACCGGTTAATGTCCTCAGGGACGGTGACCTCTGTCAGGTATGATCTTTCCTGTGATGGGACATCCGCATCCGAAGCATTATCATCGACACAACCGCTGAGCAGGAGTGCCATGGTTATAAAAAATATTAGTTGCAGGATTTTTCTGTTCATAATATCACCATGATATTTTAGGTGGTATAGACTTCTTCTTACATGTACCTATGCATGGTTGTGAGCTTTGAAGGCAAAACCCCTCCTGGAAAAAGTTATCCTTTCATACAGGCTGCAGGACCTTCCACTTCAAAAGAACGCCCTTTTCCATTGTTTCCGAGCTTATGAGCTCAAGCCTCATAATCTCGTTTTCAGTAAAACCTGCACCGTCCACAAGGGTTGGGGACATATTCCCGCCTATTATAAGATTTCCTACAAAGGTATAGATCTCGTCCACAAGACCTCCTGACAGCATGCCCCAGTTAAGAGTAGCGCCACCTTCTACCATCAGCCTTTTCACACCCATCTCCAGGAGTTCTCCCATGGCTGCAACAAGGTCCACTTCATCCTCACCTGCAACGATGATCATTGCAGTTTCCCCGAGAAGCTTCACTTTTTCAGCTGGTGCCGACCTGGAGACAATGATAATTCTTCTGCCTTCTCCCTTTTTGAATATATCAGCATCCAGGGGGATCCTTGCAGTGCTGTCGACGACAACCCTTATGGGATTCTCTTCAAGACAGGCTTCTTTACGTCCATTCCGCCTTTTTTCAGATTTGACAGTAAGGCTTGGGTCATCGGCCAGTACTGTTCCGATACCGACCATCACGGCATCTGAACCTGCCCGAAGGGCATCCATCCTGTCAAAATCGATATTTCCGGATATCCTTACCTGTTTTTTTTCTTTTGTGGATATCTTTCCGTCCGCAGACATTGCAGCATTGATAAATACGAATGGCCTTCTCATAGCAAGCACCCGGGATCAGAAAAAGGAAAGGGTTTGAACCTCCACTGAGGTTCAATGATCAGTCACAGTTAACGATGGCCTTTAGCAGGTTACGGTCCTTCAGCAGACCAAGGAAGCGCTGGTTTGCGTTAACGATGGGGATCTGGTCGATGCGGTTACGCTTCATCTTAAGCGCACACTCACTGACACCGGATATGTAAGCGGCTTTCACCAGATCGCTTACCATTACGTCCCTTGCAGGGATATCCGGGACCTTCACCCTTGAAACACTGTAATAGATGCTCATTGTGTCCCTCATGGACTCCCATGTCCACTCGTCATCATCCGAACCATTGGACATATCTGCAACCTCTACAGAGTCCTCGATGACACTCGCACTGATAACATCACGGTCAGTGATTATACCAACGACCTCAAGATCGCTGTCGATCACAGGAACCGCCTTTGACTTTGCAAGTTCCATTATCCTTGCAACAACATTAAGAGGAGTATCGGTCCACACGGGAACTGACACCTGGTTCAGGTACTGGCCCACATGGTCAGGGATATTCATCTCTGCGAGCACTGCCACGATATCAGCTACTGATATGATCCCGCACAGTTTGCTATCTTCCACTACAGGCAGCCTCCTGATCCCATTTTCAAGAAGTATCCTGGATGCGACCGTTATGTCTACACTGGGATTGATGGTTATAGGATCACGTGTCATCAACAAGGCCAGCTGCTCCTCTTCAGGATTTCTAAGCAGATTTGCCCTGCTGACAATACCAACCACCTTTCCGTCTTTGAGAACCGGTACACCTGAAACCCTTTTATCTTTGAGGATTACGTGAACCTCATCCCTTGAACCCGGTAACGTTGCATAAGCAACATCCGTTCGCATTATATCCATTACTTTGACGTTCTTTGGCATCTTCAACCCCCGAACCTATTTCTCTGCTGACTTACCACGTACGACAAGTACGGGCACTCTGGAGTTCCTGATGACATTCTCAGCGACACTGCCAAGCAAAAAATGATCAAGCCCTCTTTTTCCAAGAGTTCCCATAACGATAAGGTCCATTCCCTGTTCCTCTGCGAACTGGACGATCTCAGGCCCGGGATGTCCCTCAAGAACAACGGCTTCAAAGGGGATCGATTCCTTTTCCGCCATCTTTTCAACAGACACGGTTGATTCGTTGGCTTCCTGCTCCAGAAGTTCGTACATCATTTCCCACCCCGCGTCCATTGGTATCGAAGCAAAAGCAGCAGTATCGACAACATATCCTGCATATAATTTGGCCCCGCACGTTTTTGCAAGTTCCAGTGCATGCTGGATTGCCCTTTTGTTTTGCTCGGAACCATCTGTTGCAATAAAAATCTTCTTGTAGAGATCGCTTTTCATAATCCCTCTCCTGTATGATAATCTATGGTTGGATTCAAATGATCACAGATAATATATCGTCAGGTCTTCCTCTTCGGACGATACTGTTGATCGGATTCTTTATTCCTGCAAGGTTACATGAATTTCCATTAAGGATCATTACTTTAGCTCTGTTCCTTTCAATGATAGCGCCTGTCTTATCAAGCCCTAATATTGCTGCACCCATAAGCGTACACATAATAAATACTTGTCTGTCCTCCAGCCCAAAAATTTTAGAGAGAAATTCCATTTCCGAGAACATATTGACCGAGTTGAGCATCACATTGTCAGTTCCTACAGCAACATCAATTCCGGAATTTAACATATCCCTCACCGGAGCCATTCCAGCTCCTGTAATGAAGTTGGAACGGGGGCATACGACCGCCGGTATTCCCACGTCAGCCACTTTTTTCAGGTCGTTCCTGTCGGCCTTTGTCAGGTGTATCAGGATATCCGGATCAAGGCTGAGAGCCTTTTCTATGTCGCCCCTGCAATCTTCCCCGGCATGGATGGCAAGGATCTTCTGTTTGCTTTTTGCAATATCACCTATGGTTCCAAGGATATGCATGTCCATGTCATTGGCGCCGCTCATTCCAAGACCATCAGCATCCATAAGAATGCGTTCAACCTCACTGCACAGTTCATCATATCCAGCATTGATCCTCTTTGGCCTTCCAAGTATACGACACTCGATCTCAAACCCCTGAAGAGCCTCCTTGAGTGCAAGAATACCCTCAATGCCACCTTCCCTGAAATCAGCAAAAGCACATGTGCCCGTCTGGATCATATCCGTTACAGAACGCCTCATGCCTTCCATGAGCTCATCCCTGGGAGTTGCTTCCAGCACCCTGTGCTTAAGACCATGGGGGGGCTGCACCAGTGAACCAAGGTCTCTTTCTACATAGTGGTCAACACATTTTCCAAGTACCGGGTCCTTGATCACGGAGTCTCCTATATGAGTATGTGCATTCACAAAACATGGTGCAATGATATTTTTGGAATCGGTCCTTTCCCCGGCAACCTCAGTGATGATACCATCTCTTATGACCATGTAACCTTCGATAAGTTCCAGTTCCGGGCCATAGAGGATCGTTCCGTGGATGGTCTGTTCGCTAACCATATGATCATCCCTTAGCAATAGATAGCGTATTACTTATCATTACTGGTATTAGTCTTTAATGAGGCCTTCAGATCAGATTTTTGATATGAGGGTCTGCCTGTTCATTTCAGCCGTAGATCTTCCATTGTTCTTGCTCAGGACGCGGATCTGCACCGATCAGCACGAATCCATAGTAATACCGGAATCCAGAACCATCAAACTGCAGTATTCATTCCAAAGACACGGATTTACACCGATTGACGCAGATTCATAGATAGTAAGGACCAGAAACGAAAACCGGCAAAAGGGAAAATCCGTGTTAATCCCGCGTTAATCTGTGTCTGGGATATTTGTGGGATCGATTTATATAAGACACGGATTTACACCGATTAACGCAGATTCATAGTAAGAACTGAAGCTAAAACCGGCAAAAGGCAAAATCCGTGTTGATCCTGCATTGATCCGTGTCGGAATATTTTTGGAATTGATTATCTCAGAAGACAGACCAATGAGAACCTGCGCCGAGTTAAATATGAAAGAATGCCGCCAGATTAGAATCTGCCAGGTTAGAACGGAGGGTTTTGAAGCTAATTTAATGACCTCTTTTATTCCGCGATACAGGAATCGACAGGTATATAAGCCAAATCCCTGTTAGGTTATCTGCGTATTATTAGGTCCTTGCGTGAGAACATGGCAAAGCCTATCTGTGATCGTACAGACAACCTCAATACGCTACATAAGGATAATGCAATAAAGCCTGTCACGAGGGAAACCGGAAAGGACAGCGGGGATCCCAGAGGATGATCTTCCGGAGTTAGTGCGCCAGGCGACAGCATTATCTCTACTGTTCTTTGTAGCCAGTTCTTTATAGCGGCTTTTAAAGACAGAAAAAGAACCTGAGCGTTGACATGTCCTTCGAGGATGCATTTAAAGAAACTGATAACGGTATGATCATAGATGTCGAGGTGACACCCGGATCAAAAAAAATATGCATTCCCAGCGGATACAATCCCTGGAGAAAGAGGATAGAGGTCAGGCTCTCGGAAAACGCACGCAAGGGAAAAGCCAATGAACAGCTGGTTGAGAATCTTGCAGTTTTGTTCGGCCTGAACAGCTCAGAGGTTTCAATAAGCAATGGCCATAAAAGCACTAAAAAGTCAGTTCTTCTGAAAGGCATTGACCGCGAAAGAGCAGTTTCAGTACTTAAGAAAGGCCTGGAAGTATCCGGAAACTGACATTAAAGTGAAAAGGTCATATAAAAGGCAAAAATACCGGTTTGAACAATACTTTCACCCTGCTCGGAGTCGCTTAATATACCCAGCACACAATTTACAGACTGAGGTGAAAAAGATGAATGACTATTTCGAAAATCTTGCTTCAAGAGCCGCTTATTATGAACAGTTCGAAGAATTCGTTCGCTATTACAAGTGATGGTATCCCGGTCCCTGCCGTTAAGCCCTCCTTATCCCGAAAAGTTGCTTTCATTTCGGCAGGACCTGTTACTTTCACCTGTTTTTCAGGCACTCATTAAAGGATAGCTTTTTATGATAGCTTTTTAATTTCCTGTGGTCAGCTTTTAATGATATGATTTTTAATTCCTTCTTAAATTGTCAGATAAAAAGTACCCTTTCCCATACCCCATACCATGAACCTCAGAGAATCCATGTTCAGAAGCAGAAGAGATCACAGGCATTTAAAAGCACCGCTTAATGTTTACCAGAACAGGCTCGAGAACATCGAAGAGATAATTGACGAGCTTTACCGGCATGCTGAAGAAGGAAACGTCATCATAGTGGAAGGTAAAAGAGATGTCAGGGCACTTAATGAACTGGGCGTCAATGGCCACTTTGAAATGGCAACACACCATTCCATCTCAAATTTCTGTGAAAATATTGTAAATGAAAATGCCGGCAGGGACATAGTGATCCTTACTGACTGGGACAGACGCGGGACCATCTTAATGACAGATCTCACAAAACACTTTCATTCCCTGGGTATAAACCCTGACTTAAGGATAAGAGAACGCTTGATGTCAATAACCCAGAAAGAGATAAAAGATGTGGAAAGCCTGCCCACCTACGTCCTGAAACTCAGGCAGATAACAGGGTCTTCCCTATTTTAAGATAGTTACACCAATTTACAGATCAAAAAGTATCTTTATGGTGATGTGGTTCCCAGGTCCTTTCAAACTCCGGATAGAGTTCTGACTTGTCCATCAACTCTGAATATACATCATGCCTCGGGCTGACTATCACCACATGGGCAGGCGGATGTATCTTTCTCAGTTTACTTATTGCTGCACCCGCATTGTTATCAAGTTCTACCAGCGCGGCAGAGTTGCATTTTGCCCTTAGCGGAACGCCGGCAACGCTTACCAGCAGATTGTCTGCAAAATTGGGTTCAATGCGTTTTGGCCTGGAGGCAAACCTCATATGCCCATAGTGTTCAAGGTCGTGTAGTGCAACATTCACTTTGTCCGGATTGTCGCCACGAATCACGGCAAACGATTTCACTTCTATCCCCATTTTAATATTTCCCCTTGTATGTTTTTTAGTTACGAGTTTGTTTCAATCCTCTTTTTCTGCCCTCTCCACAGTAGCGAGGAAATACTCGCTTAAATATTATTAAAACTTTGTGATATAATAAGCTTTTCTATATGGATTTGAAAAAAATATAAAAATAAAGGTATTTAAGTGTCCGTACTAATCCCCTAACTCCCTTGAGCGATTAGAGGCAGCTATGACAGCATTCATGAAAGCAGCCCTTATTCCGTTTTCCTCAAGTACATGGACACCCCTTATCGTTGTTCCTCCGGGCGAGGTTACCATGTCCTTTAGCTGACCCGGATGTGTGCCTGTCTCAAGAACCATCTTTGCAGCACCCATTACCGTCTGTGCTGCAAGCACCATGGCACTGCTGCGGTCCAGGCCTTCAAAGACCCCTCCATCTGCCATTGCCTCGATAACAGGGAAGATAAATGCAGGTCCGCTACCCGAAAGTCCGGTGACGGCGTCCATAAGGTGCTCAGGAACTATCAGGGAACTGCCAACCGAACCAAAAATTGTCAGCACATCATCGGCATCTTCAACCGATGCATTCCTGCCCGGGGATATTGCAGAGGCTGCTTCTGCAACTGTTGCAGCGATGTTTGGCATCACACGAACTACACGGCTTCCTTCATTGAGCATGTTCTCGATTGTTTCCAGTTTAACACCTGCAGCAATGGATATGACCAGTTTGTCATTGCCTGCCGCTTCTTTTATGTGGGAAAGGACAGATCTCAATATCTGTGGTTTCACAGCAAGAACGATCATATCGGCATTTTTGACAACGTCCACATTATCTGTCGATACATTGATATGGAGGCTATCATGCAGCTCTTTCAGTGATGCCTCGAAAACGTCACTTGCATATATCCGGGAACTGGGGATGATCCCGGCTTCACATATACCTTTGATCAGTGAACTTCCCATTTTCCCTGTTCCAATAAAACCAAGCTTTTTTCCGTCCAGACCCATAATAACCACTAAATCCTCTTAAACATTGAAATAAAAATAAAAATAAATTATTTTCTTTTAATCGTCACTATATCTCCAAGTGTAGTACCTTTGTTCAGGCGTTCTCCACCCCAGTCATCTTCACTGCTTCTCTCAGTAAGCTTAATATCAAGTTCTCTTTCCAGTTTTTTGCGAACGTCCTCTTCTGGCACGATCTCCCCACGCTCAAGTTTCTTTATCAATGATGCCTTTTCCTTGATATGGTGGGCAAGTTCATCATGTGTCAGTTGTTTTTTCTCCCTGGCTTCCTTGATAACAGAGGCATAATCGGCCACCAGTTCATCGCTGAAAGCTTCAAAGCCTTTAGGTTTTGGTTTTCTTCTCCTCTGGCCAACAGGTGCTGTCGGTGCTATTTTTCGGGACACGGGTGTCCGTTTATCCACATTTTTACCGTGCTGTGAACATCTTCCACATACTATGAGTTCACTACCGTCTATAATTATTTTAAAAGAGGGTCCCCTGATATCAGCACCGCATATTTCACATTGCATAGATCTCAACTCATAAAGTCAAATCTCGTCTTTACGAAAGGGCTATATACCCTTCGGGCTTAAATAATGTTCGGAGGCATATGAGCGAGACCAGCGACAGTGATGTGAATCACGAAAGGTACGATTTCACAGGCGTTAACAAGGCAGAATTCGGTTATGCCGGTGCGGGAAGCGAAGAGGATTTTTCGAAGTACCTGCTCGACCGGATGAGGCAACTGGAGTCACGCAACAGCTTGCTGAAAGAACAGTGTGACCAGATCGAATCTGAGAAACGCTTTGTTGAAAGCCAGAAACTGAAATACGAAAGAGAGGTCAGAAGACTTCAATCTGAGATCGACCGCCTGAAGACGGTTCCTCTGGTAGTTGCTACCATAATGGATGTGATCGGCAATGACAAGGTACTTGTGAGAAGCTCCACAGGCCCCCAGTTCATGGTCAACGTTTCCCAGTATATCGATGACAAGGAACTGACACCCGGTACAAAGGTAGCTCTGAACCAGCAGACCCTTGCGATCGTCGAGGTCATACCTGCCACCGAAGACCCGGCAGTGTCTGCAATGGAGGTAGTGGATGCCCAGGATGTGGATTTCGGTGATGTCGGCGGCCTTGAAGAACAGATACAGGAACTGATAGAATCCGTAGAGCTGCCCCTCCTGAAACCTGAATCTTTCGAGCGTATTGGCATATCCCCCCCAAAAGGAGTGCTGCTCTATGGAGAGCCTGGTACAGGTAAGACCCTTCTGGCAAAAGCTGTTGCCCACAGGACAAAAGCGACCTTCGTAAGGGTTGTTGGCTCCGAACTGATACAGAAGTACATCGGCGATGGTGCAAAACTGGTGAGGGAAATGTTCGAAATGGCCAGGAAGAAATCCCCGAGTATCATCTTTATCGACGAGCTTGATGCTATCGCATCAAGACGTCTTAACGACACCAACGGAGCTGACCGTGAAGTACAGCGAACTCTTATGCAGCTACTTGCAGAGATGGACGGTTTCAACAGCAGAGGAGACATTCGTATCATCGCGGCCACCAACAGGCTGGATGTGCTCGATCCCGCGATCCTCAGACCAGGAAGGTTTGACAGGATCGTGTTTGTGCCAATGCCGGACGAAGAGGCCAGGACGAATATCCTCAGGATCCACTCCCGCTTCATGAACCTTGAAGGTAACGTGGACTTTGGAAAACTTGCCCATATGACCGATGGTGCAAGCGGAGCAGATCTGAGTGCCATTACCATGGAAGCAGGAATGCTTGCTGTCAGATTTGACAAAGAAGCCATTAGCATGGAGGATTTCCTTGAATCCACTAAAAAGGTCATGTCAAAACTGGAGAAGGGACAGGAAGAATTGCCAACCGGGATGTTCGGTTAATTCATCCTCTTTTTAATTAATTTTATTTTGTTTTATTTTATTATCTTCAGAAGATTGTTCATAGGATTTCAGTTTATAGCCTGTTTTTTCATTAAAGCCGGCAATCTTCCAGATTCTGTTTGAAGACACGGATTTACAGTATTGGCACAGATTACAGGAAGTCCGGATTCCGGAGATCATCGTAAAAATTAAAATGCATGTATGGAATATTGGTGGAATCGATTTTCCTGAGACACGGATTTACACGGATTTACACGGATTTACACAGATTCATAGTATGACCAGAAGCTAAAACCGGTAAAACCCAATCCTGTTAATCCCGTATCGATCGGCGTCCGGAACATTTTGAAGACTGGTCCGGCAAAGACCTGGGTCAGGACGGAGAACAGCGATCCTGAATATGATCGGGTATTGTCTGATCGGAAAAAGGGTCTTTTAGAGCTGATCCGGTGGCCTCTTCAGGCATTCTCAGTCCATCGGCAAACTACTTCTGGTATCTTTTGCATAATTTACCCTGTGAGCAGGTATTTTCATATCAAGGATGAGATCCGCATACTTGGCATTGATGATTCTGCCCTGATAAGTGAAAGGATATTGATAGTGGGAGCTTTTTTCAGGGGGGGGTCATGGCTGGATGGGGTGATGAGTTCCTACGTTACCAGAGACGGCCTCGATGGCACGGAAAGGATCGCAGAGATGGTGAGAAGCAGCAAGCATTTTCCGCAGATACGGATAATAATGCTTGACGGTATCACTTACGGAGGCTTCAATACCATAGATATAGCACAGCTGTATGAGAGGACCGGCATACCCGTGATAGTCCTGATGCGCGAGTATCCTGATTTTGATATGATCGACAGGGCACTTGCCTATCTGCCGGATAGCAGGATACGAAAGGAAATTATCGAAAGGGCCGGAAAGATCGTAAAAGTAAGCACAAAGGATGTACTGAACCCGGTATATATCCAGTGCAGCGGGATAGAGATGAAAGATGCTGCCAGTATCGTGAAACTGAGCGCCACGAGAAGTAATATTCCCGAGCCCCTGCGAGTAGCCCACCTTATTGCCACAGGCATAATTCTCGGGGAATCAAGAGGCAAGGCCTGAAATAAAGCAGGTGGATTATGCCTTGCATTCCTCTACAAGCTTTACTCCTTCCTTCATCAATCCCTCTGCTCTCTCCTGTGTCCCTGACTCTGCGAAAATACGTATAATGGGCTCCGTTCCGGAGGGCCTTATGAGCACCCAGCCGTCATCATACCATATCTTGACACCGTCTATGGCATCAACCTTATTCTCACTGCCTGCAAAGGCTTTTTTCACTTTGTCCATGGTGCCTTCGAGGTCCTCGCACCTGACCTTTGTCTTGGAATTATAATATACAGGCACGCTTGCGGCCAGTTCAGAGAGTTTTTGTCCGCCGGCAATGATCTCCAGAAACTTTGCACATGCCATGGCACCGTCACGACAGTACTGATGTTCGGGGAAGATCAAACCTCCATTACCCTCGCCACCGAATACGGCATCTACCTCCATCATCTTCCGGGCCACGTTGATGGAACCCACTGCAGTCCATACAAGCTCGACACCTGCATCCCGGGTAACATCCAGCATCCTCGAAGAGGAGCTGACCGGTGTGACCACAGGACCTTTTTTCCTCTCCAGCACGTATTTTGCCATCATCGCAAGCAATATATCCTCGGGTATGAAATTGCCCATCTCATCAATGAAAACCGCACGGTCTGCATCTCCATCCTGGGCCACTCCCATGACCGCTCCTGTCATTTTGACTATATCGATAAGCTCAGTCAGCACATCAGGCGTAGGTTCAGGATTACGCCAGGGGAAAGTACCATCAACCTGCGCATTGATCGTGATCACCTCGCAGCCAAGTCTCCTGAGCAGGAAGGGAAGAGTTACGGAACCGGCTCCGCAACCGGTGTCAACGACCACTTTGAACCCTTTCCTGAATATGCTTTCACTGTCAACTGAATCAATGATACCTTTAATGTAATACTCGTTGGCATTAAGGTCTGTCCGCAGATCGCCTGTTCTCTCCCAGGAAGCAGCCGTGAACTTCCTGGAATAGTATATTTTTTCAACTTCCCTTTCCCCTTCCCTTGAGAACTCACTGCCATCTTCAGCTATGAGCTTTACCCCATTGTACTCGCGGGGGTTATGGGATGCCGTTATAACTATTCCAGCATCGGCATGGTCCTTAACGTAATACTGGATGGAGGGGGTCGGCACTATACCCACATCAATGACCGTCAGACCGACAGACAATGCACCTGCTATAGCAGCCGACTTGAGCATCTCGCCTGAGGCCCTTGTGTCCCTGCCGATGGCCACCGTGCCCTCTGAGCCCATATACGTGCCGATACTTCTTGCGACATCGATCACAAGCTGAGGAGTAATGTACTCGTTTGCGATCCCCCTTACACCATTTGTTCCGAAAAATGCCATTTAGTTATCACCCATAAATTAAGATCTGGTATCTTCAGGACCTGAGACCTTTGATATTCTTAATGTGATTATATTAATAAGGCATTTTCCCATATTCAGTACTATGGATGCAGGAATGATCTCAGAACTTGAAACTGCCATCAGGGAAAAAAAGAGTGCGGTAGTCGCATTTTCGGGGGGTGTAGACAGTGCCACCCTTGCATACCTCGCCCACATGGCCCTGGGGGACAGGGCGGTTGCCGTTACGATCAAACTGCGCTCCTTTCCGGAGCGGGAACTCGAGCATGCGGCCAGGGTTGCCGATGAGATAGGCATCAGACACAGGATCGTGTTCTTTGACGAATTGAAAAACCCTTCAATAGCCAGCAACACCCCACAAAGGTGCTATTACTGTAAGAAGGAAATGCTTGGCCTGCTTGAGAATGTCAGAAAAGACCTTGGCTTTGAAGTTATAATGGAAGGCAGCAATGCCTCGGACAGCGATACATACCGGCCCGGGAGAGAGGCTATCCTGGAAGCAGGCGGGAAGATGTATTCCCCCTACATCGAAAAGGGTTTGACAAAGGAAGAGATACGCATGATAGCCAGGGAAGCAGGGCTCTCGGTTGCCGACAGACCTCCATCACCCTGCCTTGCTTCAAGGATACCTTACGGGGATGTACTGACCGGGGAAGCCATTAAAAGAGTTGAACTCGCTGAGAATTTTTTATCAGAACTTGGTTTTAAGGAACTGAGGGTCAGGGACCACAGCAGTATAGCACGCATTGAACTTCACCCTCCTGATTTCAGGGATCTTCTGATACACAGGGAAAGGATCACAGCATATTTTAAAAAGGCAGGGTTTGATTACATAACCCTGGACATTGAAGGATTCCGCAGTGGAAGCATGGATGAGGTACTGTGAACCCTGAAGTCCATATACGCGATGCATCTGCGGAAGACCTTGAGCACATCCGTATATTGATGTCAACTTATTTCCTTGACATCGAAGGTGTGCCAGCGGATCGTTTTGCGGTCGCAGAGGCAAAAGGAAGGATCGTAGGTGCCGGAGCCATTGTCAATGACACTTTCCCGGAAATACATTCCATAGCAGTACATCCAAATTACCGGGGAAGAGGCATAGGTACTTCCCTTGTCAACTATATGATATCACGGATCCCGGATATAAGTTATGTTTATGCACGTACTGCATCACCCGTTTTTTTTGAAAAGGCAGGGTTTGTGGAAACAGACCCTTCAATAAAAGCCCGGCTGTGGGACGACTGTGCCGAATGCGACATATCAAACAGATGCAGGCAATCGGTCATGCGCCTGGACTTGAAATAAATGAAAAGAGGTGGAGATATGCTTACCCTTGGAATTGTGAACACATATGACAGGATCAAGGTGCTGGATGCCCACTACAGGGCCATTGCAAGGGCTGCGCCTATCTGTTATGCCTTTGGGTTCTCCCTGGCATTGTTTGATTTCCCCTTCAGGATGACTGCCGATGAGCTGGTGGATTATGTGGCCGATAAGACGACCATAGGCGAATCCGGGAAATTTCTTCGCCTGCTGCATGAAAAAAGGAAACTCTTTGTATTCGATCTGCCGAAAAAAGGATTCCAGGCCCAGTTCGGGACAGTGGTCGTGACATCCTCAAAGCCTGAGGATAAGCACTCGATAACTCCAGAGGCACTGGTCAATGAGATACTCCGGCATAACAGGTCTTTCCTGCTGCTTATAGGGCTTGGACATAAGGGCCTGCCAAAGCATCTATTCAAAATGGCCTCGCACCACCTGGACATCACTGGCAATGGCGTATCCCTGGAAACATGTACTGCCATAGGATGCATTCCTGCCTATCTTATGGGACTCGTCCATGCAGAGAGCAGAAAGACAGTATCCTGGGGAAACTGATATATATATGATACTGGAACCACCTGATATGCGTCTTAATGTTCTTTATTCCGGGGATTTTGGAAAAAAGGTTATTGGCAACCTTATCAACTCTGACAGGTTCTGCGTGTCCTGTGGCGACCTCTGCGACCACTGCCGGGAAGGACGTTCCAGCTTTGCAAATATCATTACAGGCATCTTCGAACTGAGGACAGACCTGCCGGATTTTGTAGAGGAGCCCATGGAATACATGCCTGAGAATATCCCTGATTGTGACCTTATCCTTGCCATAGACCTGAATCCTGACCTTCTCACGGCAATACCCGAGGTCGCGGAAAGATCAGGTGCCAAAGGTGTGATAGTCCCGGTTGATGATCCCAGGCTCACACCTGCAGGACTGACAGAGCAGGTGAAAAAGGAACTTGAATCAAGGGGGATAGAATGTGAGTGCCCCAAGCCTTTCTGTGCGATCGATATCACGGGAAAGCCTGCAATCGACGATTTCGTAAAGCTGGGCTTCGGAAGACCCGTTCTCATGATCGGTCTGGATAAAAAGAACAATCTTTTCACCCGCGCGGAGGTTATCAGGGATGCGCCGTGCGGCTCCACATGGTTCGTTGCAAAGAAACTCAAGTGGTCAGACATAAAGGATTACAAGGAAATCGTCTCAGGCGCACATCACTCATATCCCTGTACAGCGAGCATGGAAAAAGACCCGCAGATAGGAGACACAATTCTACATGAAGCAGGCTACATCATCAGGAAAAGCGTTGAAGATGCAATGGAAAATGCAGACCATTGAAAAACAATAAAAAAAAGAGAAATAGGAATGAACCAATTCACTCCTTTCTACGCTGGAAGAGGAATGCCAGACCGAGAATTGCAGCTATCGGAAGCGCGACCGTCGGGAACTCAGGAACTTCATATTCTTCCGAAGCACCACAGAACGTGACGTGGCTGATAAGAGCCTGCTGTCCTCCACTGTTGACCGGGGAAACAAGTCCCTCACCGCGGTATGCTCCACCAGCCTCATATATGGTGTAATTGGTACCTGCCTTTACGAGCACCGCACAGATCGGGTTCTTTGACTCCCAGTCAAAGCTGTAGCCATCGTAGTTACTGATCGTGATGTTACCATTGTCGTAAGTATTGTTGGCAAGTTCTGCGTACTCTATTTTGAAGGCATAGTCTCCTTCACATTCGGTAAGGTCTGCGCATTCATCTGCAGAGCTGCCGACACCTGGCGTCTGCGCCGCAGCACCGGAAACAAGCATCGATAGAACGAGCATTGTTACAAATAACATTTTTTTCATTACGTACCACCTCTTATATCCTAGACTGATCTTTTTCAATGATCAGGAAGTCTAGTTATTGAGCCTTATTCCTGTACTCGTTTATAACTTTTACTGGAATATTACAAAGTCATCATCATTATTATTGTCATATAGACTCTCCTCGTGCTTCCTGAAACAATATGAAAGAAACTACCAGGAGCATACACCGGGCACCATCTGAAAATTATATGCCGCCCGGTCCGGTCCTGTCACCATGGGCTGTATTGTTCCATAGCCACATGCGATGACCATTCAAATTCAAAGGAGACGGTCAGGCAGGCGGTAGAACCTGTCGCAGCATGCCTTCCATCGTCCCAGAAGATGACCGCGCCCCGTTAAAACAAAATGTGCCTGGCGCCTGCATGCCGGAGAGCTTCGACACGGCTCATCCTTCCATTGGCCCTGCAATGTGTGAACCTGTCCGGGAGGCCGGTGGGATCAGAAAGCATTACAGACAGTCCAACAGTGGCATTATGTTCAACATCTCACCGAATGTTGCCTGTTTTTTGGCAAGTGTTTTGCACTCAGGCAAGATATTGATACTTCAAGGTGTATACTGGACGGGGCATGTTCGATAAACCTTCCGGCACATGCCATCGGGAAAAAGGTGAAATGCTCCGGATAAATTATGAAAGGTGCATACCCTGCCACTGTTGCCTTGAACTGTGACCGGGGAAGCTGTTTCATTGAAGAGGTCACTGCTTGCAAAGATGGTCACAGGAACTTAAAATGCTAATTCAGAGCTGGCATACCGGGCTCTTGCGGAGCCAGTCTATATCAGACTGGTACAGCAGGCGCAGGTCCTTAAGACCCAGTTTGAGCATTGCAAGACGGCTGACCCCGAGCCCCCATGCGAGCACCGGGTACTTTATGCCCAGTGGCTCTGTGACCTCTTTCCTGAACACACCTGCACCTCCGAGTTCAACCCATCCAAGACCTTCAACATATACCTCCGGCTCAACACTTGGTTCGGTGTACGGGAAATATCCGGGCCTGAAGCGCACGTTTTCGAATCCCATCCTGTGATAGAACTCCTGGAGGCATCCCAGCAGGTTTGCAAAGGACATGCCCTTATCCATGACAACCCCTTCAAGCTGTTCGAACTCGGGCGTGTGGGTTGGGTCGATGGTCTCACGGCGATACGCCCTGTCAATGGAGAAGGCCTTTACCGGAGGTTCGGGATTGTCTGCCAGGTACTTGATGGTAAGCGCCGTTGTATGGGTCCTCAGCACATTCTTACATGCGATATCCTCGCTCCATTTACCCCCCCATCCGGTGGACCCGGAATCTCCCCCGTGCTCATGCATGGCACAGACCTTATCCTTATATTCGGGAGGAAGCCCGGATATGCTGGAAAGATGGAAAGTGTCCTGCATCTCCCTTGCAGGGTGATCCTGGGGCTGGAACAGGGAGTCGAAGTTCCAGAAAGAACTCTGCACGATCTCACCCTTTATCTCTGTGAACCCCATGTCAAGGAAGATACGTCTCATCTGGTCGATCAGACGCTGGTAGGGGTGAACCTTGGCGCCGTATATCTGCCGGGGAACTGTCTGTATATTATATGATCTGAACTTCCTGTCCTTCCACTGATCGCTCTTGAGCATCTCCGATGTCAGCTGTGCGACCTCGTCCACTACCTCGATCCCTGAAGCAAGCAGTTCAAGTCCCTCAGGCGTGATGCTCACCGACCTGCGTTTGTCCTCGTTCCTGATAATGAGCTTGCGCTTGAGCATATCTTTCATAAGGCCTGCAGTGGCTCCCAGCTCTTCGATGGTCCTTGCCCGGCCTTCGAACCTGGCCAGAACCTTCTCATCATCCCCTGCTGCTGCATTGCCTGTTGGCACGACCATTCCTTTCTCGATACTGGCCCATCCCTTGCGGCGCAGCCAGCCGGTAGCTATTCCGACCACTGATGGCGGGAATATCCCCTTCAGGTCATCAATGGACATGGGTTCTGAGAGTGCATTGATTATCTGCCTCTCGGGAAGGCCTTCCTCAGCATACTTCTTTCCTTCGTCGGTCAGCTCATAGGTCTCGATGACAGTTTCATCCACCCTGACAAGACCGTTCTCATCAAGCTGGAAAGCAGCCTGCATTGCAGTTTCTGTTTTCATCCCTGCCTTTTGTGCAAGTTCAGCAGGACCTGCAATTCTCAGTTCGTCCAGTGCTATCAGCACATTCTTCTCATTGGGTGTGAGATTATAATCTGAAACCATACATTACACCTTGATAATCCTATAATCCATATTCATCGAGCCTGTCTTTTGCAAGCTCACGCAACTCCTGATGTTCTTTCAGGAACTTCTCCATCCTTTCTGCCGCAAGAGCCTTACAGTCTCCACATACCTTCTGCCCGCTGACGCATTCATTATATATCCGGGCAAGCTCCTGATCATCTTCAATGAGATTGAACAGCAACAGTTCATATACCGAACACCTGTCAGGCTCGCCCCCGAGTTTCTTCTGCTCCTCAAGTGTCACCCTGCCACCGGTCTTTGCCCGCCTGACCTTCCTTGCAGCCTCCTTGGGGTCCTCCGTGAGCGATATATAACTGTCGGGGATGCTGCTTGACATCTTCCCGCCCTGCAGCCCTGACATGAAACGATGATAGGTCGAAGATGGAGGAACAAACGCATACCCGCCGAACTCAAGTTCAACCTCCCTGACAATTCTCAGAAGCTCCCCGAAATCATCAAGGTCGTATACATCCACATGGCCCTCGAACAGCTTTGTCCTGCCTGGTATGCGGTCATCCAGCTCCTTCAGGGCATCTTCGGGTGCCGCCTTGCTCCTGATACTGAAATATCTCCTGCTACCCTTATCCTCGCGCCCCTCTATCTTGAACATGTTCATCTTGTGACCCAGGCCGCGGGTCAAGCGAATATGAGGGTCCTGGTCAGCACCCACGGGTATGACCGTGGGTTTTGGCCCGCCAAAGTCCTCGAGCTGGGGGTGCAATATGTCCGCACTCTGTGTAACGGCACTGAGCATGTGGGAAATACTGGTCTCGCCTGTAAAGCCATAGATAGCGCTCAGTTCCGAGAAGTTGGCCTTTGAGCCCAGCTCGAAAGCGAGGTCCTTGACCTGCTCTGAGTCCGACTGGAAGTAGATATGTCCATGTGGTTCAAATCCAAGTGCAATTAAACTTATGATATACTCATTGACACCGATGTCCCGGCAATTCTCCCATGATATGCCCCTTACAGAATGCGCTTCCCTGTCAGCAATGCCCACGAATGCATCGGCTCCCTGCTGCTGGTGCCAGATAATCTCCTCCATGACCATCTTATGCCCAAGGTGTATCCTCCCAGAAGGCATAAAGCCGCTCATTACCGAAAATGGCTTGCCGTTGTTCATCGCATCTGTTATGAGATCATATCCCCTGTGGCCGAAGATTATCTTCCTGCGCATGTACCTGTGGGGATCCGCTATCTCGGGAAGCAACTGGCCAAAGGGCAGAATGCCGAATTCCGTAAATAGTTTGGAATAATCGTAGATGTTCAGTGCACTCCATGGGTCGATCTTCATATTCATATAGGGCCTCGTGTATGATCGATGTTCAGGACGGAACATATCATTTTTTATGTTAATGAGATTGTTACTAAAAACACCTGGTGATATGTAAAGGTTCTTATTGCAGCTCTGGGGCATCCTTTTAAGTAAAACATATTTCAATGAAGTACATTGGAATTTTAATGAGATTCTGCATTAATATTTTGCAGTATAAAGATAAAAATAGCTCAGGGCTCTAACTTTTCAATGTCATAAGGCTTTGAAGCACCCTCCGGTATCCTGTCCACAAGCCGGAGATACCCTTCCTCCTGCATCAGGCATGTGCCGCGTTGTCCCCTGAATGCCTTGTCCTTTCTAATCTTGCTCCAGATATCCTTCACGGATTCCTGTGTTATGTTCCCGTAGCTGAACGGAATGTAGGGGCATGGCTTCACCGAACCGTCCACACATACATGCATCCAGCGCTGTCCTGCCATGCAGCCCAGCATCTGCCCCTCAAAATAAGAGTTGGAGAAAATACGCGGCCCTCCTTTGGTGGAATTGATACGGTGGTACATATCAAGCACAGTTCTGCGGTCGGCTTCGGTGATGATGGCATCGCCTTTCTTCCTGGGAACGGATTCCCAGAGGGAGAACTCATGGACTCCAAGTTCCTTTGCAAGCCCGTACATTGCAGGAAGTTCGGCTATGTTCTTAGGTGATACGTGCGTAGCCATGGTGACAAGCAGACCTGCCTCCAGCCCCATCCTGATGGCATTTGTAGCCATTTCAAAAGCGCCATCCAGACGGCGCACAGCATCATGCTTTGCAGGGTCAGTGGAATATATGCTTACAAGAAGGTTATGCAATCCTGCTTCCTTCAGACGCTGAGCATTCCCCGGCGTCATTTCCGTTCCCGGAGTGTACATATTGACTATGGCGCGTTCCTTGTCCACATAGTCGATGAGCTCATAGATATCCTCACGCATCATAGGATCCCCCTCGGTAAATATGATGACCATAGCACCCATATCAAGGACATCATCTATGGCACGTTCCATCGTGTCTATATCCAGGTCACCTTCCCCTCCGCTTACCACACAGTGTTCACAATTGCATTTACAGTTGCGTGTGATCTCAAAGGAAACGGTCTCGGGGATATACCTGCCAAGGGCGATCTGCGTCTCAGCCATAAGGAGCCTCTTGAAGGGCTTACTGGGTATTGGAGGGAGCCATGTGGAGGCTATCACCTGATCATCTGTGACAAGCGCCGGTTTTTCCACTTTCAGCCTCTCATTGATCCTGCTCAAAAAAGGAGTGCATGCCTTGCGAAGGCTTCCGGTTGCTTCCAGCCGGATAAGGTCCTGAGTATTATCCATCTTTATAGATAGACCCGGTATTGAAAGCAATGTGATCTTCTCTTCCTGTGAATCAGCGTAATTCTGTTTCATCCAATGTTCCCCTGGAGTTGAATAGCTCGGTGGAGAAAACATCTGCTTCCTTGCCTATGACGGACTGGGTAGGGTAAACAAAGATCCCGTTATCTGTCATCACATAAGGACGCAGGACTTCGTCGTGTTTGGTACCTCGCATCTTCAGTATCTCGATAGCCCTGATCCTTTCTCCGCCAATCCTGAATACCTTAAGGCAAATAACTCCTTCGGCAAGATACTCTTCCACACTGAAATGACCCTGGTCGTTGCTCACCTCGCTTGTGATAAGCGTGGTACAGTCAAAACCCTCTATGTTCTTGATGAACTCAAGAATGGTGTACCTGACATTGACGGGATCAGGGGAAATCTTAAGGGAGGTCATGGAGTCAATGAAAAGGCGCCTGGCTCCGATCTCCTGCACACTGGCATATATCTGCCGCAGGACGGTCTCAATTGTGCTGGTACCAGCCTCATTATTTGGTCCGGAGTCCCTGTTCTTTGTGACATACCGCTCATAGGCGATAGGATCTGCCCGCACTATCCGGAGTTTGTCCTCCTTCGTAAGCCTCTCAAGGTCCCATCCGTGCCTCCACATATTACGCATGATGCGGGCAGGCGTCTCTTCAAAGGTGATATAGACCCCGGGCTCATAATAGGAGGTGATCCCTTCATAGAGATATTGCGCCCCGAAAGTGGATTTGCCTGCGCCTGGTCCGCCGATGAGCAGGATCACATCGTTCTCTATGAAACCGCCTTCTATAAGTTCATCAAATCCGGGAATTCCTGTAGGTATGCGAGCCATTGAAAACCTCGACTGCTCTGTCAGGGAGTTGTATTATATTAATGGCTTTTATATAATATAGTTTATCGCCTTAAAAAGATAAAGAAAGTAGGAACTAAGGATCAGATGAAGATCTGATCCGGTCTCGGTCAGATCTTTTCCGCAAAAGCAAGTGTACCGCTCATACGTTTTACCCTGATCTTCACGGTCTGGCCCTTTGAAGTGCCAGGCACGAAGACAGTATATTTGTCCACCTTGGCAATACCATCACCCTTGGAACCAACGGCGCCAATATGCACCTCATACTCCTTGCCTTCCTCAATAGACTCCTGTTTAACAGGAGCGGTTGCACGCCTCTTCTTCACCGGCCTGTGAGCACCACATGCAGCACACTTCAGGACGAGCACCCTGTCCATCTTCACCAGCTGGGTATCAGGTCTAGAACACTCCGAACAAATGACAAATTCCTCAACATAGGCATCTATGTTGGACTTGATCTGTTCCTTTGAGAAACGTCCCTGAAATATTGCCCTGCTGCCATCGATCTTACCTGCCGTGCCCATCTCACGGGTCAGGAACTTCATCAGGTGATCAGGATCCCTGTTCAATACATCGGCCAGATTGCTGAGGTTATCCAGGATAGTGGTCTTCCCTTCAACCATGATCTTTGGCTCGGGGATCACGAAACGGGCATCTGTGGTCTCCTTATCAGGCAGGTTTGCTATTGCACGGTCCAAAAGCGCTTCGTAATCTTTCATTGAATTCCTCCCGGATCTAGGCAATACTTTTACTGTACAAGCTCAAGTCCCTGGTCGACAGTTATCCTGAAGGGTGTTGGCAGTTTATGGCCTGCCTTTCTGAGCGCATCCTTTGCAATTGCAAAGTGTTCTTTATTGACCGAGATCGTGAAGATCTTCTGGCCGGCTGAAACCCTGGCAGCTGTGCCCACGTTCTTTCCGAATGCACCGCGCATACCACTGGACACACGGTCTGCACCTGCTCCGGTTGCCTGTTTATTCTCTCTCAACACCTCATGGGGATATACCCTGAGCTTAATGTGATATCCAGTGCGGCCTGCAGCACCCATGACAGCCCTGTTAGCTGTGATACGCGCTGCCTCAAGGGCAGTGTGGCGTATCTGGCATCTTTCCATAGCAACAAGGGATAGCTTTACGGGGAAATCGGCCGTCTTGTTACCCATATCGTAGTGAATGATGTGGCTTCCAGGCACACCACCCATATATTTCCTTCTTGTGTATGAACGCTGTCCCACGTTCCTGTACATACTTGCTGGTTTTCTTACCATGAATCTAAGTCTCCTTGGATGATTATCAGGATAATTGATTTCAAATAGTTCCGCTTTGTCACGGTTCCTAATTGATATGTCTGTATATGAATTTGTTGATGTGCTCAGACATAGCTTGATACAATTTCATCTGGATGGTTCATCCCCTACTACCTTGGACTTTATAAGTCTTATTGCTCAGCTCTGCTTTCTGGAAGATAAGAGGTGATCAGACCGTAACATCCGGAGAGCATCATGTTACCGAAAGGTGCAGCAAAATGAAGTCGTTCCCACAGTTTCCTGTCTCTGGCCTTCTCATCCATATCCATTAGTAAACCACGCCGTGGACCGGTTATCATTACAGACCGTAATGCATCAAAGCCAATGTTCTCTCGGATGTAGCACCCATGACCCCCCTGACCGAACACCTCCTCAAAAGTCAGTTCTCCTTCGGCAAAACGCATCAATTGCTCCTGAAGATGCCTATCGCTTAGTGAAGAGGTATGGTGTTCATACAAAGCAACGATCCTGTGGCCCTTCACGATCGCTGCAAGGGTATGGCCGTTACCTATATTGACCACCATGGAAGGCTGCTGCGCAGCCGGGTCAAGCAGTGCCCCGAAGATCGCAGCAGGACCTGTATCCATGAAAACGGCTTCCTTGCAGCCCAGGGATTCCGATGTGGATATCATACGTGTGAACTCAGCAGGGATGTCCCCATGACCATAGGCAAATTTACCGAGGTCTCCCCCCATGTCGATCAGCTTCTCGAATATCCTGAACCTGTATATCCGGTTACTCTCGTGGGGAGAGTAACCATGATCCTGGACCGCAACTGCGAACTTCTCAGGCATATCCACTCCAAAAAAGCTGAGGGCGGATCCTATTGACCCAAGATCGACATCCTGCATCAATATCTCTTCATAGTCTCCTGCAGAAACTTCCTGCCCGGCATCGTCAACGATCTTTATCCCCATTTCTCTTACCCTGTCCGGGTCATCATTTATCGTCAGTGCGGCTTTTCCGGTCGCATACACTGCAAACCCCTGCCTGATGTGTTCCCTGATAGCCCTGACAGAAGGCCCGCCACCCATAACTTCACCTTTAAGGAATATTGTCTTTTTCCTGGAAGTTGCATCCCTGATCTTTTTGGCAACTATGACAGTGGGAGAAGGCATCACCATCATCAGGCTGTTCTCAACTTCCTTTTTGCTGTCGTACAGCAGTATGTCCTGGGTGCCAGTACCTACATCTATCGCCAGTATTCTCATATCGAATCGAGTATTTCATATATCTATTCATGTATAAGACTTCGTATGGACGATTCTACAGTAAGGGAACATAAGAAAGGAAGCAAAGGTCCCTACAATTTCTATATCGTGACAATCTCTACATCAAGGTTCGAGAAATATGGAAGCGTATCATCTCCGCTGGAAGCAGAGGATCTTTCCGGGCAGCTTATGGAAGAAACGGTACTGGCAGCCGGCCACAGAATATCGGGCTATTCACTGATAAAGGATGATAAGACCTCCATCACTGATACGGTAACAAAGGCATTAAGCTCAAATGCGAATATCGTGCTGACCAGCGGGGGCACGGGACTGGCATCAAAGGATGTGACCATAGAATCCGTGGCACCTATGTTCGAGAAGGATATCCCCGGTTTTGGAGAGGTGTTCAGGAGCAAGAGTACTGCAGAGATCGGTGTTTCCGTAATACTCACCCGCGCATGTGCCGGGATCATAGCAGGGAAGGTTGTTTTCTGCCTTCCGGGTTCCCCGGCGGCGGTGAAGCTCGCACTTGGAGAGATAATACTCCCCGAAGCAGGTCATATTGTGAAACATGCAGGACAATAAACAAAAAACTTTAATATTCTTTGCAATATTTAGTGTAAATATTCAGGAAGAGATAAACATCTTGTAATATAAAGGCAATAGATATATATCGCACATCTCTCTAAGAGAAATGCACTGCACTTTCGTCAAGAGAATATAAGTATCTCTATTGATAATGTATATTAGGTAACGCGGAGAGAACATGTCTGTTTATTCATTAGGTATCGAAGAGCTGGATGGCCTGCTGGGGGGCATAAGGGAAGGAACGAATCTCATGATGATAGGTCCGTCCATGAGCAGAAAGGACGAGCTCCTCGATGCGATCATTTTCAGGAATATCAACAATGATGATGCAGCAATACTTGTTTCTACCAGGGAGCCCGGAGAAAGGATACTCTCATTGTTCGAGGAACAGGGAATAGATACCTCATCTGTGAATATAGGTGTAGTGGACTGTGTAACAAAGACATTGGGAATGGGCGCTCCGGACACAAACAATATCAAAAGGGCCTCCAGTCCTGTAGACCTTACCGGCATTGGTGTAAAGATCAGCCAGTTCCTTGAAGAATTCCTTGTAGAGAAGAACATTGGCAAGGTAAGGCTCTGCATCAATTCACTTTCAACCATACTTATGTATTCGAACCTGCAGACAGTTTTCAGGTTCCTGCATGTATTTACAGGCCGCGTAAAGGCTGCCGGGGGATTTGGACTTTACGTGGTAGAGGATGAGATGCACGATCCCCAGACCATAGCTACCCTGAAGCAGCTGTTTGACGGAATGATAGAGATCAAGGAAATAGGCGATTCCTATGCCATGAGGGTCGTTGGCCTGACACCAAAACCGACACCATGGTTCGAATATACGATAGAAGGTACTGAAGTTAAGCTAAGCAAAGCAAAGTCATCCTGAACCTTGCGGGTCCGGGCCAAGACATTCATTTTTATCCGGGAGGCTGTTCTTCTGAACGGCACCTTACGGCCAGACCAATTATCATGGATCACTTCGGCAAATAACTGATCAGGTGTAATTTATGGAAAAAGACAAACTGTACAAGTTAAAGGCAGAAGCTGCCGGGCTGAAACCCATCCTGAATATAGGAAAGAACGGCATCACCGACCCGGTCATAGAAGAGGTCAAAAAGCAACTGAAAGCATACCGCCTTGTGAAGATCAAAATGCTAAGGACAATTCCCGGGGGGGAGGACATACGGGATGCAGCTCAAAAACTGGCAGAATCCACTAAAAGCACCCTTATCGAGATACGGGGTAACACAGTGGTCCTCTACAGGTGAAATACGCAAACCGGTCAGATATCAGCTCTGAACCGTTCCCAGGGAACTATTTCGATATCCTGGAGAACAACAACATGGCGCAGGATACCAGAAACCTGAATGGTGCGCCAGGGAGCCCCCGGCTCCAACTGTAAGGAGCACAGGGGACCTTTCCTTTAGAATACCATCGTTATTCGATCAATACAACATCCACTTCGTTTCCCTCTTCATAACCTTCTACGTTCTCAGGTACGATCACAAAACCACCTGACTTTGCAATCGAGCTCAATATCCCTGCACCTGCGGTCATGAGAGGACGGGCAAGAAAGGACATGCCATCGTCTTCAAGGATAACCCTCGCATAGCTCACGTACCCTTCCCTTGAGGTGATCTTGCCCGTCAGACGGGCCTTTACTATTATATCCGCAGTCCCGGGAACGTTCCCTGCCTTCAGGACAGCCGGCTTGCCAAAAGCAAAGAGTGCCACAAGCCCTGCGGCAGGATAACCTGGCATGCAGAGCACAGGCACATTAGCTATTACACCAAGGGCCGTGGGTTTACCAGGGCTTAAGCCGACCCCGTGTACGAGCTTCTTTCCCATGGAAGCCAGCACATCAGGCACATAATCCTTCTCACCCACTGAAGTGCCGCCGGAGATAACTATGAGGTCCGCATCCAGATAACGTGAGATAGCCTTACGGATAAGATCCCTGTTCTCAGGAACTATCTCTGAGTACCTTGGTACTGCACCCCACTTTGTGACATACAGCCCTATCATCAGGCTGTTTATATCAAGTGTCCTGCCAGCAGGCGGCAACCCTGTGTCCTGCAGGGGAACAAGATCATTACCCGTAGGGATTATAGCGACAATTGGTTTTGAATGAACGGTGACCTCCCGGATGCCGAGGGAAGCCATCACGGCGATATCACATGGTCTTAATAGATGACCTTTGTTGAATATGATCTCGCCTTTCCTCACATCCTCCCCTGTCTCTCCCACGTTCTTCCCAGGGTGCACCTGTGCACGCACCTCGATCATATCACCGATGGATATGGTGTCCTCTAACATCAGAACAGCATCGGCTTCTTCAGGCACGTATGCACCCGTGCTGACCTGTACACAGCTGCCTTCTTCTATACTGTCGGCAACCTGCAGCATCACCGGATTCGTGGGGGACGCTCCTGTGATATCGGCCGAGCGGACGGCAAAACCATCCATTGCAGAGCGACGGTAATGAGGGACATTCCTGGATGCAAGTATGCTGGTCGAGAGGACCCTGCCGACACACCCTGCAATTTCCATTCGTTCCGTACGCTGTAAAGGCTGTATAGCTTCAAGGAAGATTTTTCTTGCAGTACCTACACTGGTGCGCTCTTTCATTATCCTGTCCATGTATGACACCCCTCAGACCAGTTCAGCCTCCGGACACCGGAGGGAAAATGCCCATCTCATCACCATCATTCAGACGGGTCCCCAGATGATCCATGTGTTTGATATTGTTCCCGTTCAGAAAAACACTGATGTAGCCGCGAAGTTCCGGCTGGTCCTTTCTTTCAAAGATAAGTTCCTCCAGCGAGGGATGGAGGTCTATGAGGGAGAGCAGTATATCCTGCACGGTCTCGCCTTTGAGCATTAACGTGGACTCTCCGGCCTTTTCCCTCAGGTTTGCGAATAATCTGACTTTGATCTCTGGCATGCTGCCTTATTCCTAACGTATGGTAAATAAATCTATTCCAGAAGCTAAGACAGGATGAAATTCATGGAACATTAAAAAATAGGGTCCTCCGAGATTATCCTCTAATTACAGAAATAATATTTCTTTTTTAGGGAATCATAGGTTTATCAAAGGTACCCTACAAAA
>JAFGCK010000072.1 GCA_016932675.1 Methanosarcinaceae archaeon
TCTTGACATAATATCAAGCATTCAGCGTAACCAAACAAATGTGGTTACATAAGATAATATAATTTAAAGTCTTATAAACTTATGGGTATCACCAATTGAACATCTGAAACATAGAACACAAGCCCTGTTGATTTAAATGGACAAAAAATACATTTGCAACCAACAAATAGTCAATATAATTTAACTGATCCTGCCAGAGAGAAAGATCAACATGTATGACGTGGAAACAACAAAGAAAAAGGACAGATTGCTGATCATCGGAGGAGGGGCTGTTGGCCTGGCGCTGGCAACAAGCGTTACGCGACATGGCAATTATGCCATCACGGTATTCTCTTCAGATTCCCATGCGGCTTATAGCCAATGTGGAATGCCCTTTGTGATCTCAGGGGAAATTGGGGATTTCAACTCGCTTATACTCAGGAAAAAAGAATTCTTTGAAGAGATGGGAATAGACCTGCGACTGAATACCACGGTAGATTCCATTGACCTTGAAGACCGCAGTGTGTATGCGAATGGAGAAAAATACCATTTTGATAAACTTGTGATTGCCACAGGCAGCAGGCCTGCCATCCCCGACAACCTGCGACCTGGATCTCAACTGGAGAATGTATTCACACTGAGAACACTTGTGGATGGGATGAGGATCGACAGGGCCCTGGAAAGTGCAGGCAGCGTAGTTGTCATAGGAGGTGGCGGCATAGGGGTGGAATTGGCCCTGGCATCGGCAAAAAAAGGATCCAGGACACTTCTGGTCAATCGTGGCGAATCCCTGCTCTCCCATAATATAGATCCGGATATGGCAGATATAGTCCAGGAATACCTTGGATCCATGGGAGTGGATGTTCTGACAGGCCATGAGCCCCGGTCAATAAACGGCCATGAAAGGGTAGAATCCGTCAGTATCGGGGAAGAGGAATTCCCTGCAGATGTCGTCATTATCTGCACCGGCGTCATTCCTGAGACCTGGCTTGCCTCGGAAACAGGGATAGAGATCGGGGCCACTGGTGGTATCATCGTAAATGAGCATTTGCAGGTAATGACAGCGCATGGCCACGATCCGGACGTATACTGCGGAGGAGAATGCGCACAGCTGCAAAACCTTGTAACTGGAATGCCAATGCTTGGCCAGCTTGCAAGTACTGCAAGGAGAATGGCCGGTGTGATACGCGACAACCTTGTATCCGGGCCCGCTGCTTTTGGCCCCATAGTAAACCCGTGGGTGAGCGCCATCGGAGATCTGCAGGTTGGAAACGTGGGCATCACCACAAGGGAAGCAAGGCAGCACGGGATCAGGATAGTGAGTGGGCTTGCCACAGGAACGACACGGGCCGATTACTACCCGGGTCCGACCAGGATTTTCATAAAATTGTTGTTCAGCGACAGGAAACTGGTGGGTGCGCAGGTGATAGGAGGGGAGGGTGTGAAGGAAAGGATCGATGGTCTTGCGCTGGCCATAAGAAAGAATACGACACTTGATGACATCCTTAGCACGGAAACGTGTTACACCCCACCGCTGTCGATGCTTGTTGATCCTCTGGTCTTTGCAGCCCAGGGGGCTCTCAAAAAGACATCATGGAGCAAAAAGTGATAGTTATAGATGGTTCCTATGGGGAGGGAGGGGGCCAGATACTCAGGACAGCAGTATCCCTCGCAGCAGTCGCCGGGGAAGATGTCACCGTGAACAACATACGCAGAAACCGTCCCGACCCGGGCCTGAAACCCCAGCACATCAGCTCTATCAGGACTGCCGCCCTTATCTGTGAAGCGGAGGTGGAAGGACTGTATCCGGGATCAACAGATATATGCTTCTCTCCACTGGAAATACGGGGGTTAGATGCGATAATAGATATCGGCACTGCAGGAAGCATTCCACTCCTTATCCAATGCATCTTGCCTGCTGCTACTGTTTCTTCGGGCAGGACCCGGCTCATCATAAAGGGAGGGACAGATGTTGCCTGGTCACCGTCTGTCGACTACCTGGACAATGTTACTTTCAGGGCCCTGTCACATATGGGTAACCGGGCCAGGCTTGAGACCGTTGCCAGAGGATATTATCCGAAGGGCGGAGGGATCGTCGAGCTGACAATTGAACCTGCGGTCCTCAAAGGATATGATTTCATGAAGGAAGAGGAGAACATTTCAGGGATATCCCATGCATCTAACCTGCCCGGACATGTAACCCGAAGACAGGCAGCATCAGCGGAAGAGCTCCTTAAGGAAAAAGGATTTGATTGCCATATCATTGTGGAGGACAATGAGTTATGTTCCACCGGAAGCGGGATCACCCTGTGGTCAGGCTTCTTCGGCTCGGTATCAGTGGGGAAAAAAGGGTTACCAGCAGAGAAGGTAGGTAGAAGGGCGGCAGGCGAGATATCTGCGGGCCTGCTGTCAGGTGCGACTGTGGACTGTCACCTTGCCGACCAGCTCATTCCCTTCATGGGCCTTGCAGGAGGGGGGTCGTTCACAACCACTGAGCCGACAGCTCATTTAATGACAAATATATGGGTGACAGAACAATTCCTTGAAGTGAAGTTCGAATTAGAAGAATCAGACGACCTGACAGACATCCGCATCAGATGATCATTCCCCGGATTCACTGATCGTTATATACTCAGGAGGTATGCTCTTTGCCAGGACTATGTCGTCGTTGACCACAACAATATCAATGCCACCCTCCTGGGCTGATCCGGCATCTATCTCAAGGATCACCGGGTTCTCGGTGTGTATGGAAGCTGCACGCATGGCCTTATCAAAAGACGTGCTGAGATGTATGTAACATTGCCTCACAGGGGTTATGCCATTCTCGATCAGCATGTCGGCCTCTTCCTGGCTGACGCCGTAATAGAGATAAGTAAGATCATTTTCCGGATAATCGGAAATGAGATCGATATCAACAGAATGTCCATAACGCGCCCGGATGAATGGCCCGTCGATCTCGTAGCGGCCCTTTTTGTCAGATTCCACAAGGGATAACAGACGCTCCATGGTACCCCATTTATAGCGTTTTTTCATGATCTCGCACAGGACATCCAGATCTACCCACCCATGCGGATCCATTTCAAGGCCTACATCCTCCGGGAAGTGCCGGAGTGCACCGGAAACGAATCTCCCAAGCCTCTCTTCCCTCTCATCATCCAGCACATAACGACCTTCATCACCACATTCAGGGCATAGCTCGCCCCTGAAGTACCCATGCTGTTTACATTTACGGATCATGATATCTTTCCAGATATATCTTATAATTAATATAAGTTGTCGAAAAGAGACAATTTTAGCACGGAGTACAGATCAACTGTTATCCTGCAGAAAGAACAAAGGATTTAAGATGGATAGCACATCTTAAGTCTTTCAGGTATGAATATGGACGAACTTATCGAGATATACAGCAAACTAGGAGGTATCATCAGCCAGGAGGAATTCCAGAAAAAGGTTGATGAGAAAGTTGACCAGATGAGTGGATTGTGTGATATGAGAACCGCTGCGATGCTAGTGGCGCATGATCTGGGAGTAAATGAGACTGAGACATCCGCACAGAAGATTTCAGACATTAATGCAGAAAGCGGGAATGTCAGGTTCATTGCAAAGGTCATGTCAGTATTCCCTGCAAAGGAATTCAACCGTAACGACGGCACGGTCGGAAGAGTTGCGAACCTGATAGTTGCGGATGAGACTGGGTCCGTACGCCTGACACTATGGGACGATAAGGCAGACCTGGTCAGAACAGGAGACATTGAGATCGGACAGACGTTCCAGATAAGCGGTTATGTGAAGGAAGGCTATTCCGGACTGGAGGTGAACATCGGCAACAATGGAATCCTCTGTGAAAGTGATGAGAAGATCGAGGCATCGATCGCCACCACGAAGGTAGAGGATGTGAAGAACGGTATGGGAGACCTGAACCTTAAGGGGAGGGTACTGGACATCTCCGAGGTCAGGACATTCAACCGCAAGGATGGTTCCACGGGAATGGTAGCAAATATTACCATTGGAGACGACACCGGCAAGATAAGGGTCACACTTTGGGATGAGAAGACAGAAATCGCATCCGAGCTGAACACTAATGATTCGGTGGAAATAATCAACGCCTATGCAAGGGAGAACAATTTCAACCAGCAGGTGGAAGTGCAGGTCGGCAACCGCACAATTCTCAAGAAGATAGAAGAGGAAGTTCCCTTTTCAGAGAACTTTACTCCTATATCCAACATAATCCCCGGCGAATCCTACTCTGTCAAAGGCTCTGTCTCAGGCCTTGGGGAACTAAGGGAATTCACCCGCGATGATGGTACAGTCAACATGGTCTCCAACATCTACGTTTCTGACGACACCGGCAGGATAAGGATCGCGCTCTGGGGTGACCATGCGCTGCTGGTGGATGAGCTTGATATCGATACCCGCATAGAGATCATCGACGCGTTCTCCAGGTCAGGGTTCAACGACGAGATAGAACTGAGTGCAGGGAACAGGACCAGAATTGTAGTTCTCTGAAAGACCACAGGCTTTAGTGAAACATCCTCTTATAAATAGGGTCCTTGTAGTTTCTTCACTCAGCAAAGGCTTGTAAATCCTTCTTTTCCCTAATACCAAGATTAACAGTCATCCCTATTAAAA
>JAFGCK010000073.1 GCA_016932675.1 Methanosarcinaceae archaeon
GGCCTCTGAAGGCAAGCTTGAGATCGATGTCAGTTTTATCGATGCCTGATGAGAAATGATTATAACATTAAGGATCTATTTTAAATTGGTGATATCATGAACTCTAAGATATTTGTTATATTTCTTTTATTGTGCTCACTAATTGCAGCAGGTTGTGTTACAGAGGAAGGACCTGATGCTGATGGGGCAGTTGCAGATGAGGACCAGAACCAGACATCAGAAGCAGACAATGCAAGCACTGGAACAGATAATGGAACTACCTCCGGAGATGGCGAAACAACAGGAGAAGAAACAACGGAAGAAGATGGTGGGGACAATGAAAGCGGAGTAACTGTTATCGAACCCACAGGCCCGAGGACATACACCGTGACTCTCAAGAATTTCCTGGCACAACCGGCCACACACACCATCAATGAGGGTGACAGCATTTTCTGGATAAACATGAACCAGCCTAACAGAGTCTTTGTCCTTGTAAGTGATGAGGGGCTCTGGGAAAATAAGAGTCTTACCTACAGAAGCAGTTATTTATATTCTTTCAATGAGTCCGGCACATACAGCTACCATATACTTGGCTTTGAAGAAAGGATGAAGGGGACCATTACAGTTAAATAAAAAAGCCCCTTCTGAAACCGCATGAACATACGGGCTGTAAAAGAAGGGAAGACCGGGGTGCTTGTGCCGGTACATGAGACAGGTATTTCATTTCCTCCCTCTGCAGCCCCTGTTTTTTACAATCCTGCCATGGAGCTCAATCGTGATATCTCCGTGGCAGTGACCTCTGTCTTTACAAAGAAGCTAAGCGGACGACGCAATATTCCCATCGGGGATATCAGGTACCTTGATGCACTCGCAGCATCAGGCATACGTGGATTAAGGATCGCCAATGAGGTTGGGGTCCATGTCACCCTGAACGACTGGAGTGAGGATGCCTTCGATCTCATCACCCGCAATACCGAACATCTGGGGTTAAGGACGAAAGTTGATGCAACGCGCAAGAATGCCAACGTGATCATGCATGAGCAAAGGTTCAACATTGTGGATATCGATCCCTTTGGAACGCCTGCTCCCTTCCTTGCGGCCGCTGCACGCTGTGCAGTCCATATGCTGGCAGTGACAGCAACGGATACTGCTCCTCTCTGCGGCGCACACCTGCATTCAGGTATTCGCAAGTATTCTGCAGTACCATTGAATAATGAATACCATGCAGAGATGGGCATACGTATACTGCTTGGGAAGATAGCAAGGGAACTGGCAGTTACGGACCGTTTCATGACACCGCTGCTTTCCCACACAACCAGGCATTATGTACGGACATATCTTGAAACCGGGAAAGGAGCTAAAAAGGCAGATGAAATGCTCGAAAAGGTCGGCTTCATCTCACATTGCCCATCCTGCGGTTTCAGGGAAAGCTTCCATGGTATTGCTGTACATATTGACAGTGAATGCCCCCGCTGTGCTTCAGGGACTCTGGTTGCAGGACCGCTCTGGCTGGGCAAACTACACGACAGGGATTTTTGTGGAGAGGTCCTGATGGAACTTGAAAGAACAGAACCCGGGACAATGGAACAGGCAAAAAAGATAATTGGGTCCTGCATGGATGAACTGGACATACCCACCTTCTATGAACAGCATCTTATATGCAAAAAACTTGGAGTATCGGCATCAGGTATCAATGATCTTATCAATACTTTACGAAGCAGGGGTTTCGCAGCTTCCAGGACGCACTTCAGCGGCACTTCTTTCAAGACCGATGCAAGCATCGATGAGATCGAAAGTATATTACCCATGCTCCGATAGGCATATATACTATTTTCTGGTATAGATATATACATTAATATATAATATAAGATCAGACCAACACAAATAATCATATCATTTTCTATTCTGACCTTTAAGGGGAAAGCCGATGACAAAAGAATATGCAGAACAGCTTTTTTTGCAGGAGAAACCGGTACTTGCGCTTCTTGCGATCTGGTCTTTCCAGAAGACATATGCATCTGTTATAACCAAGGAAATAAATTCTACTTTTGCCCATACAACCAAGATCCTTTCAAAAATGGAAGATCACGGACTTGTCCGGTTTTCGGTCGAAGGCCGTGTCAAATATGTGGAATTGACGGACCACGGCTACAGAGTTGTCGATGCGTTGAAGGAACTGATAATCGCACTTGAAGGTGAGATGTCCGGCAGTTTTGAAGACATTAAAGAGAAGAACGATCAGGCGGCTAGCATCGATCCCGACACCATACATGATAGGATCGAAAGGTTGTACAGCAACATAAGCTCGATCTATGATGAAGTTCAGAACAATGGTTCTGATTTCAACTCTGTGCAAAGGAAGATCGGGCCTTTCAGCCGTGACATAAAGCTTCTTATCAGTGCTATCGAACAGTGCGAAGCTGACATTGATGATGATTCACTTGATAAGTTATCTGCAACGCAGGACATGTTCGACAGTGTTATGAAGCAAAAGGTCAAATCCGCATAATAATGACCAGCTTACAATTACTTATCAAGATCTATGGCAACACGGAACGTGCTGTGCATTCGGCACAGGTGCTGATTGATAGCGAACTCAGGGAGCTCGATGCAGCGGCTGCTTATTCGGTCTCAAAGGATGGCTGGCTGACCCTTGAGATAAGCGGGGAGGACGAAGAGTTCGCAGCAAATTTCCTTGCCGGCAAATATGGAAGACCGGTATATGAACCAAAGGCAGGGGACATTTACAAAGGATATATAAGCCGTATTGGGAATGACCATATAGTTGTGGATATCGGCGTGCCTGTAACCGTGCCCCAGCGCAATCTTGCTATGCTTGGAACGGGAAATGCACAACAGATCGCTTCACGTTTTGGGATGGTCCTGCATCTGCCTGTAGAGATCGAGATAACTGATATTAAAGACATGACCGGGAGTTTTACGAAGAAGCAGGCTGACATTCTGTGGAACTGGAAGAAATCGGGTTTTGATCATGTTATTGCAAACTCCGTAACTCGCTCCGAACTCAAGGCCGCTATTAAAAGAACAGGTCATGCAAGGGATATTTTTGGAATTGAACGCCTGGGTTTGATGGAACATATCATCACCTGCCGTGAAAATACCGAAGGTCCCGGGATAGTTGCTGCAATAGGCAAACTTATAAAAGGCGAACTGGGTGTTATAAAAGCATCCTGATTCACCTGATCACAAGGATACACGGATCAAAATCATTATGGCATGTTGATATGTTATCCAGAGTGCAGTCCAGCGATAACTTCTGGTTCAGTACACCTTCGAAAACCCCTTTTACAAAGGTGCAGAGCACTTTTGTTTTGATGGGAAGGGATTTACAGCTAAAGAAATCATGGATCTCCAGTTTCAACGGATCCATTGAGAGTAAGGAGAACTTACCAATATCATGCTTTTCCCAGAATGCTTCCATTTCTTCAAAAAGCTCACCAGGTTCAGTTGAGATAAGATTATGTGCAAGACTTTTGCCGATGTCCCTGCCAATATTTCGCATAATGGGATCACAGTTTATCCCATTGGCCAGGAAACCATACTGGACAGCATAGAAAACGCATAAGAGACATCCAAATCTTTCAAGATCGGGTGAAGCAATGATGTCAAGCATATCAACATAGTGCCTTACTCCCGGTTCCTGTGAACGGGCCAAATACTGGCACTTCAGGGAATAGATTTTCTTGCGGTGGTCAGCAGGATCTATCTGTTCTTCCAGAAGGTATGAGGATCTGAGGTCTTTGAGGTGAACAGAGATAGTAGCTTTTGCCTTACCGGTGTGATGTACTATTTCATCAAATGACTTTGACCCGTTTTTTAAAAAATCCAGAATCTGTATCTTGACAGAACCATTCAATGCGATAAAACCCGCTTCCGTAGAAAAGATTGCAGTACTGTCTCCATTATTCATGCATTACTTAATTAATAGACAATGTATATAAATGTTCGCTGACTGACGAATAAACACTCAAAAAGCATATAGTCCTCCACGAATAATACTGGCTGTTGAAACAGATGAGTATAAGAAAAGCTATCGTTGTACACGCCCCTGAGGCTGAGGCACTGCGGCAGGAACTTCTTGAGAACGGTCTTCTTGATCATGACAGAAAGATAAAGACAAATACTGTCGGGGGGAGATTATACCTTGAGATCCCGGTCTTATCCGGATTCAAAGGTCTGAGGACCATCGAGCAGGAAGAACCGGAGTACTACAGAAGAAAAAGATCCCTTAAAGAAAGGTTATATGGACTCATACCTGGAGAGGATATGGTTTTTGTCCCCTCGGGATGGCAGATACTTGGAAATATCATTGTTGTAAGTATTGATGCGCGTATTGAGGATCACAAGTATCTGATAGCAGATAAACTGCTTGAGATGCATCCTTCGTGCAGTACAGTTGTCAGGGACCTTGGTATAAGGGGTCGTTTCAGAATACCAGAAAGAGAACTCCTTGCAGGCACATCCACTGAAACCATCCATAAAGAGAATAAGTGCCTTTTCAAGCTTGACGTGACTAAAGTTATGTTCTCAAAGGGCAACCTCTACGAGAAGAAGCTCATGAGCAGTATTGGCTCCGATGAGGTCATCGTAGACATGTTCGCAGGTATCGGCTATTTCTCGATACCCATTGCAGTCCATGCAGCTGCGCGCAGGATAATCTCCATTGAGATCAACCCCGAATCCTTCAGGTACCTCAGGGAAAACATCTCATTGAACAAAGTAGAAAATATAATTGAACCCAAAAACGGGGACTGTGCAAAACTCACTCCAGAGAATATCGCCGACAGGGTAATGATGGGTTATGTGGGTACCACGCACCATTATCTTGAATACGGCATCAAGGCAATCAAAAAGGAAGGAGGGATGCTGCACTACCACGAGACGACACCTGAACCACTCGTATTTGAAAGGCCGGTATCCCGCATCATGGAAGCGGCTTTAAGGGAGAAAAGACAGGTGCAGATCCGGAGCTGTCGCAGGGTCAAGAAATATTCGCCCGGCGTCTGGCATCTTGTAGTAGATGCCTGGATATATTGATTGAAAAAATAACAAATGTACCAAATGCAGGTACTCACATTTCAAGCAGGTAGTTTGTCAGGTCTGCATCAATGATATAATCAAAATCAATGATTTCCTGCCAGTTCATTTTCTGGAATATGGACTGGAAACAAACACCTATTATGAGTTTATTTTCAGAGCCGTCCAGTATCCTTTCAGCCATTTCCCGCATCTGTGCAACTTCTATGCCCGTCTTTGGCATTGCAAGCCCGCCAAGCAGTACAACTGTGTCTGCATAGGGGTCGGCCATTTCGCCAAGCTGCATCCCATGGGATGTTGAGATGATGTATCTTGCCTCATTGAAGCGCAGGTCGGGAACGAATGCCATCTGCTTGTCCATTTTTCGCAGAACGAATGCCAGCAGCTCGGCAAATGGTGTGCAGAAACCGGAGGTTCCGACAAATGTGATCCTTTCAGAAGCTTCTACCAGTTTCCTGAAATAGTTTAACTGTCCACCAATGCCCTGCGTAGTGTTCATGTTTTTCATATTATCACCAGGACATATCAAAGAGTACAACCATGGGTTGTACTCCCAATACGCTGAAAACAGGATCAGACTTCCTTTACACCAAAGGATTCGAGCAGGATACCGGGGTTTATCCTTCCGCTGGTGAAGGATTTTTTAGTCTGCCTGTCGTTAATGGTTATCTTTGCAGGAGCGAACATCCCGGCATCAACCTTGAAGAAATCGAATCCCGCTTCCTTGAAGGTGGTGTAGAATGGTTTTCCGAAGTCCCGTGAGGTCGTAGATGGCGCCTGTCTGACATAATCGGCAAGCTTGTCCGCATCGCCATACTCGACCGTGTAATAGGTCTCACCACAGTAGATGATACAGTCGTTGGTCGATCCCATACATTTCGTGTCATCTCCCACTATAGGTGCTATAGGCGCGACACCGAAACCACTCTTGATGGTATTGATATTGAAACCGATAGATTCGAGCTTGTGGATACCTGTTTCAACGATACGGGCAGAGATCTGTACACTGCCTGCAATTGAGGCAGTTGGTGCGACAGCGATGTAAACATTCTCTGTGTCTACGCTGCAGTGCTTTGCGACATATTCAACGACCTCTTCACCGGGGAGTGCGCTTGATTCCATCACAAGGACCGCAAATTCGGATTCGTCTCTGTAGCCGATCTCTTCATAGAGCTCTTTTGGCTTAAGGCCCAGTGCTCTTGCAGGACCAGAACCCATTCCAAAGTACTTGCCTACTGCAATTCTCCATCCGGCATACTGGGACGCCATGCATGCAATGGTCGGTTGGTCTGTTGTTACCTGGATAGCCGGGACCGGAAGCCCTTCAAGATCGAACTTTGTGTAACTGATATCTGCAAGGTCTGCGAGGCAGAGACGTGACAGGTACATTCCTGCATCATAGCCACCTTCCATGTTGACACCACAGTCAATGATGGTCGCACCATTCTCAAGTTCTGTGGATCTTACCTTAAGGTCCTCTTCCCAGTCAAGCATCTCATCAATAATAGCAAGTCCCTTTTCGTTGACACTTATCACGCTTATCACTCTTGAGCAGTTAATCGAGTTTCATTAGGCAGGTAAGCATATATAAGTTTCGAAAATATAAATGATAAACCGGCTCTTCCATATATGTCTCAAAAAAGAAATGGTCGAAGCTATTGGGCCTTTTTCAGTGTTACCCAAAAGACACTCCCATGACCATCGGGGTTGTCGGTGACCCCGACCTCTTCATTGTGGAGGTCGACGATCCTTTTAACGATCGCAAGTCCAATACCACTACCTCTGATGTTCTCTTTGTGAAGGCGCTTGAATCTCTCAAAGACTGCCATTTTATCCTTATCAGGTATTCCCTCTCCCTGATCTATGAAGCTGACCTTCCATTTATCACCGCTATCGTCGATCATCACTTTCACCTTGCTGTCATCGGCAGTGTATTTCACTGCATTTGAAAGCAGGTTAGTGAATACCCTTTCCATCATCGGGTTTGCAATTGCAGGATAAGCTCCTTCGAACGGGGTATCTATATCTATACTCCTGTTCTCAATTTCAAGGGCGAAATTTTCAATGGAATTACGGAGAAATGATGCAAGATCAACCCTTACGAACCCAATTTCATCCATGGATTCAAGTTTTGCAAGATGAGCGGCTCCTTCTATAAGGTCTATTAGCTTTAAGGTCGATTCATTGATATTGTTAATGATATGTTTTTTCCTTTCATCCATCTCGATGTCTATAAGGATCTCAGTGAACGATCTGATAAGTCCGGCAGGATTTAGCAGGTCATGACGCAGTATGTCAGTAAAGAGATCTTTAAGCTCGTTGGAACGTTCCAGCTGATGGGCATAGTCCTGCAACTTTATCTCTGCCTTTCTGCGCTCGGTAATGTCTTCACCTGATATCAGGATATTTATGACAGTACCCTCTTCATCCCGAAGAACGGAATCATACCACATGAAATACCTTTCCTCACCGCTGCCAACAATGAGCGGGTATTCGTGGTATTCATCGATTTTCATCGTTCCTTTAATGAGGTCGTCATATGTTCCTCTAACGTGTTCGGCATAGTTTTCCGGTACAAAGGAACTTATCCAGTTAGTATTGACAATCCTGTCTTTTTTGTATTCCAGGAAATCTGCACCTTTCTTGTTTATATGTACAAGATTGCAGTCCTTATCCAGAACAGCAATGAGCACTCCAACATAATCCAGGTAACCATAGGCCTTTTTAAGGTCGCTGAGCAGGTTATCATGCTGCAGTTTGATCCTTAAAAGAGATGATATCTTTTTGTCAAGTTCGAACTTTCCCACTGGCTTTTTCAGAAAGTCATCTGCACCGGCCTCAATACCTTTATTGTGGTCATCCCTGGAGCTCAGTGCTGTCACCATGATGATGGGTATGAAATCCATACGATAGTCATTTCTGATTACCCTGCAGACTTCATAGCCATTCATCTCAGGCATCATCACATCAAGAAGTATGAGATCGGGACTCTCAGTCTTCACTTTTTCAAGCGCATCTTTCCCATTATATGCTGAGATGACATCATAATCGCTGTCGAGGTATGCGCGCATAAGCTCAACGTTCAGTACCTCATCATCAACCACAAGTATTTTGTGCCTTGCCACAGATGTCATTGAATTCAATGTATAAATTCACTTTTATATAAAACTATTTGTTTTACTGTATATTCCCTGCACTTGAAAATAAAGTGACCCAGTATCAAGAAAAATAAACATTATTTAACTTTTTCAAATCTGTTCCATGCAACAGATAATCTGCCACACGATAACAAACAGTGATCTCTGCGCGTATTACTTTTTTAAAAAATTATTAATGAATATATTTATAATATATTGTACTATAATAAAGATATCGGAAACCTGATAAAAAATATCTTATTGGTTTTCAGATAATAGTAGATCGACTTCAGCCCGATCACAGGAAAAACAACAAAATATCAACAGGGACCCAGGGATAAAAACATGAAATGTTCAAACTGTAACTATCGGAAATCAATTCCGCTGTTCACCAAATGTGCCGGTATCCCCGGCAGGAGCCGTGCAGGCACTTCATATTATTGCAGCCATCCTGAAATAGATAACCCCGTGCCTTTAATACCCCAGGGTGTAACTGTACTTGAGGATTGCCCTTATTGTAAGGTGCTTTAACTTTTCCGTTCATACAGACGAAAGCCCCTCAGAAATAACAAGGCATTCCTGGAAGCCATCCGGATCTCTCTTTTTTTTGTATTCATTCCACTTTATCCAGTGAGATATACTGCCTGGAATGATATCGTGTGACAGGGCCACACTATCCCTTATTCCCCCTCTTATTTTCCGGGAATGTAACGGCAAAAGTGATGAATGACGAAAACTGCAATAGAGAGCAGGACAGTATACAAGAACTCCGGACTATGCTTTTTTTCCCAGTGTATTTTTGACGCAACCGTTTTCTGAAATCATCTGACCTTCCAAAAACTAAAATAGATTGCGGACTGTACACCTTAACATGAGTTCAGTTTACGATAACCTTATCAGGTCGCTTAACCCCAAACAGGAAGCGTATGTAGATCTGGAATTGCCAGACCCGGCAAACGGGGAATATCTCCTCTCTGTCTTTCATCTTGTCCCGGGAGGAAAATTCAATTTTTTACAGGCAGCTGCCGAGGTTGCCGCAGAATCGTCCACAGGTACGAACTTTAAGGTCAGTACGGAAACCCCTTTCTCCAGGACAATGAACGCTCTGGTCTATCGGCTTGACCTTGAAAAGGAACTTGTCTGGATAGCCTATCCCTGGAGATTGTTTGACAGGGGTGGCAATGTGCAGAACATCCTTACATATATTGTGGGTAATGTCCTTGGAATGAAGGAAGTGGCAGCCCTGAAGCTTCTGGACGTCTGGTTCCCGCCATCCATGCTTGAGCAGTATGATGGTCCGGGTTATACTGTGGACGATATGAGGAAATACCTGAATGTGCACGACAGGCCGATACTCGGAACCATCGTTAAGCCTAAGATGGGGCTCACATCCGCGGAATATGCTGAGATATGCTACGATTTCTGGTCAGGTGGCGGTGACTTTGTCAAGAATGACGAACCACAGGCCAACCAGGATTTCTGCCCCTATGACAGGATGGTGGAACATGTGAAGGAGGCCATGGATAAAGCTGTCAGGGAGACGGGGCAGAAAAAGGTCCATTCATTCAATGTTTCAGCCGCCGATCTCGACACCATGCTACAAAGATGTGAGATTATAACCAATGCGGGTTTTGAGCCCGGGAGCTATGCTTTCCTTATTGACGGGATAACTGCCGGCTGGATGGCTGTGCAAACCCTGCGGAGAAGATACCCCGATGTTTTCCTTCATTTCCACAGGGCAGCACATGGTGCTTTCACCAGGCCGGAGAACCCAATAGGATTTTCGGTCCTTGTTCTCTCCAAGTTCGCAAGGCTTGCCGGTGCTTCAGGGATACACACGGGTACTGCTGGCGTAGGTAAGATGAAAGGCAGCCCTGAGGAAGACGTTGTTGCTGCACATGGCATTCAGTATCTGAGATCAAAAGGTCATTTCTTCAACCAGAGCTGGACGAAGATACCGGATACTGATAAGGATGCAATTGCCCTTGTGCATGAGGACACAGCCCATCATGTGATCCTCGAGGATGATAGCTGGAGGGGAGTAAAGAAATGCTGTCCCATAGTTTCAGGAGGACTTAATCCGGTAAGGCTGAAGCCTTTTATTGATGTTATGGGGAATGTGGATTTCATAACTACCATGGGTTCCGGAGTACATGCCCATCCCGGCGGGACAAAGGCCGGAGCCAGGGCACTTGTCCAGGCATGTGATGCCTATCTTAAGGGAATCGATATTGATGACTACGCACGGGACCATGAGGAACTGGCGCAGGCGATCGAATTTTTCACAAAGGCATCTAAGGATGCCATGTGATCCTTTTTTAAGAGGAGATTTGAATAAAGGGATTTATTTCATCCGGAAAAAGAGCTGAATGCACAGAAATGCTCCCGTTTTTCTGACAATAACTTTCTGACAATAACCCCTTCCGCAGGAAAATGACCCGACCTGCTCATACTCCACTACTAAACAGCTGACGAAAGCCCGGAAATTTAAAGACCACATTTTCCTGTAGGATGAAACACCACCCAGGTCTAAGGATGTTCCTTTATGCTAATTGATGTTAGCGTCAGGATCTATTATGGTCAGTATTGTACCGGCGAATGCCTGCAGCCATTCTGTGATTGTGCGCCAGATGAATGCAAATCCTGCTATTTATCCATTCTATTTAAATACAGCTGTGTAATATATATGTATATATATTGTAGACACTGGTCATTGGATCTCTTTTCCATTAAAAAAGAAAAGATCTCTGAGGCATGAAGCTTATAATAACTGATGCAGCATGTAATATTGAGGATTTATCTGAGGGGATAGATGAGATGCCAGACGGAAAAATGCATGAAATGATAAACACAGCAGTGCTTTTAATTATAGTTTCAGTGCTTACGTACATTGCAAAACTGAAAGAACCTGCTATATTTGCCAGCTATGTGAACACTTCTATCATACTGATCTTTGCCATTGCCTATGTTTTTTCAACATTCTTCCTCAGTCCGGACCTTGATATTGACAGCAGTTCCTATCGAAGGTGGGGTATGCTCAGGATATTATGGTGGCCCTATAAGGTCATATTCAAGCACAGAGGCATATCCCACAATCCTGTACTCGGACCTCTGTCCATTGTGATGAACCTCGCACTGATAACAGTCCCGGTGCTTCTGCTTGCAGGTATCAATCTGCCGAGCCTTCCTGTTGATCTTACCATGGCAGCCATTGCAGGGATGGTTCTGTCCATGGAGGTACACATCATCTCGGACTGTTTTGTCTCAAGGATGAAAAGCGCTTTTTGAGATCCGGTGCTTCTCATCCTTTAATTCAAATCAGATAGCATCACATCCAGGCCCTGCATCCGGAACTCTCCACAGTCCGAAATACTGGAACATGCAGGCGTTTTTCATTGGGACGAACACAAGTACAATGAAAACCGGCCCATCTGCAACCTGCCTGAATCCCTGTGTATGGTAACAATGCCCAGATAACCATCAACAGTAACCTCATCACCATTTTTGATGATGCGTGTTGCATCAGGTATCCCAGTTACACAGGGAATCCCATACTCCCTCGCAATGATCGCCCCGTGTATCAGCATACCGCCTCTGCGCTCAACAATACCACTCGCAAGAGGTACAACAAATGTCATGTTCGGGTTGATTGAATCGCAAACAAGGATCTCTCCGTACCTTGCATTAAAAAGATCCTCATTATTTACTATCACCCGTGCGATGCCTGTCACAAGACCTTTACCCGCAGGCTGTCCCCGGATCTGCCTGATCCTCTCCATGCCCATCGGGCTAAATGACTCTTCTTTTGCCCTCACTTTTTTAGCAGGTATATAATTATCATGATCGAGCGCTTTCAATAGTTCTTCTTCCCCGATATCATCAATATCAATATCTGTAACTCTGGATGCCACCCTTCGCTTTGCTTCATCCAGTAAGACCAGGAACTGGTTCTCTATCCTCCCAAGATAGATGTTATCATTATCCCTCAGGCGATAACTGGTACGTCCGATATCAAGTAATTCTTCTGCAAAAGATCTATTTTCTTCGGTAAAAGCGGAAATGAAACGGTTTTCCATGTAACTAATGTCTTTTTTTTCGGGAATGACTTTTTCAGGACTGGAAGCAAGTTCTACTATATGCTTTAGCATTGCCTCCCTTGTTTTGAAGATGCCTGCATGTCCAAAGATACTGAAAATATCCTCGAGATCTTTCCTGAGATCTTCTCCTATTTCATTTTCCTTTGCTTTGCTCAAAAGGCTGGAATTCTTTCTTAGCTTACCAGCAAGTCTGTTTAAGTCTTCGTTCCTTTTGATGCTCAGCAATCCGGCACCTTGCAGCAGGTCCATGAATTCGTAAGGATTTGAAGGCCGTATCACATCATTATATACCTGGCCAAAAAGCCTCATTCCATGAGCAAATGGGATGAATTCGTCTTTGTACTTTTTATCCCAGCTCTCATAGAGCCTTTTTCTGTACACGATCTCTCTGGCAAGTTTCCTGTTATCCATAAGTGCCGGTTTAATGGATTGCAGTATTCTGACATCACTTATCATTGCAGGGATCAGTTCATTTTCTATCTTTTTTCGAAGATCCTTCAGGTTTTCAATCGTCCTGCTGAGGGAGAGGTACCATAGCTTCTCATTATCTTCAGATGCCGTGACAGGTCTTGACTGGAGCACATAGATAACACCATCCTTTATTGTCCATTCGATATCCTGTGGTTGGACGAATCTTCTTTCAAGGATCTGGGCTATTTTGTACAGTTCATTGATATCATTCTCACTCAAAGGAACGGCAGATAAGGTCCTGGAATTGGCTTTTTTCAAAACAGTACCTGTATTACTTAAAACTACTAACCTTTCCCTGTCAGAAGGCTTGTCATGTCTTATTGTGAAAGCAGTTTTTCTGTCGATCATCCATCTGTCCGGATCAACATCACCATCCACAAGTCCCTTGTTCAGACCATGAACTGCCTCGATGACCATCTGTTCACCGTTGTCGGGACTTTTGCTAAAGACAATGCCGGATGTATCTCCTTCAATAAGTTCCTGGACTATCACTGACATACTGCTGTGTTCGATCTCAAGACCAAGTTCTTCCCTGTAGAGCAAAGCAGCATCTGACCACAGGGAAGCCCATACAAGCCTGATGTGATCCATAATGGAATCCATTCCTCTTACATTCACATAGGATTCATGAAGACCTGCAAAGGATGTCATGGCGGAGTCCTCACCGGGTGCAGAGGACCTTACAACTACTGGAATGTCCGTAAAACGCTCATTCAATTCTCCTCGTAATTTCCGGTCCAGTCCTTCGGACATAGGAGTATTAAGGAACATATTGCGTATTCTAAGGGAAGTGTCCCACATCTCTTCCCAGCGCATGTCCTTGATATCCTTTCTGGAAAGCTCCAGCAATATACTACCTTTCAGTGAGCTTGATTCCAGATATATCTCATAGGCCCTGGTGCTGATGCAGACAAAAACAGGAACCTTAAGTCCTGCTTCTGCAATATCATGCAAAGAGAATGCTTTTGAGCCGATCGTATCCCTGTCACTTTCCCGTATTTTTTCCATTGGGATGACAAGCCTTCTCATGTAACAGTCATCTCCACAACATTCTGGAAGCTGCTTGCAACAATATAGCTTTTAACTTCCAGTCTCATGAGAGCAGAAGAGGGCGATTGAAAAAAATCCCGCAGGTATGGATGTTTTGCGAGATAGAGTTTCCGGAGTTCATCAGTCTTTTCAACTTCAGTAACAGCCCCGCTGGCATTTACTGCCATAGCATCTTTGAAATCGTTCTCACTGTTGGACCTGTTATCGATCATCATGGAGGCTTTTCGGGAGGTATTGAGGTAGGAATATTTTCTTGTGGACACCGGCGTCACAAAAAAGATGTGTTTTAGGTCATTACTGGCCACAAAGGCCACAAGATTGGTATATGGCCCGTCCTCATGAAATGTTGCAAGGACAGCGAGTTTTTGCACATTCATGAGAGACCTGAGTTTTTCTTTCAAGTTACCTGTCGACATTTGATGGAACACCTGCCTGAATCCCCAGATTTAGATTGTTTGCAGTGTATTTATCTTTTTGTCAGCTTATCACGTGCAACGTTATTAGTGACTGCTCCCCGGCTAAAGCCAGGAGCTTTCTCTACCCCAGCCCTCGTTATTCGTAAACCTGCACAACGTAAAATTCCAGGATGTAAGATTCAGGAACTGCAATATCATGGAACTGGATTTTTCAAAATGTAACGACTTCATAATTTCGATTGGACCCAAAGAACATTTCAGTATCCTATTCGATCTTTCCAGGCATGGACCTTGAAAACACGGACTTTGACAATAGCAGGACACAAGGCTGCGATTTTGTGAATATCAATCTCATGTATGTGGATTTTGAATGATAGGAACTTGAGGCCAGCATCTTTAAGATCATCGATCTGAGTTATACATCATTCGGAAATGCAAAGATATAATATCAACCCAATTGATAATTTCCTGAAAAAGAACGGGTTCTCAATGCCTGAATTTATCTCAGTTTCAGGCATCTGTGGTATTGAATTGGTGTAAATGGTCACCTATAAGTGTTTTTTTAGTGGTCTGCCAACTTATGCAACAGAGAATAATGCAAAGGTCAGATCCAATGCAAAGAACACCACAAATTTTATATGCAGGACTTAATCAGTAATATATACCTTTTGAAGCCGGATCTGTCAATATCAATAATTCCAAGGAGCAGCCAGAACATGAAAAAAACCTTACTGGATGTGGTATTTGCATCTGGGAAAAGAAAGGATGTACTGCTTTCTTTGCATGATGCTCCCAAAGACATGGAAGTAATACTCGATCGCCTGAAGACAACCCGGCAGGCATTACTACCGCAGGTCCGCATACTGGAAGAGCACCACTTGGTTACCGGCTCTGCTGATACTTATGAATTAACAACTATCGGAAAACTGATCGTTGACAGGATAGCACCCCTGGTTGAAATGGCTGAGTTCCTTGACATTGATGTGGATTATTGGGGGACCCACAACCTTGATTTCATTCCCGCTCCCCTGTTGAACAAAATGAGTGAGATGAAAAGTTGTGAGATCATATATCCTTCCCCACAGGACCTCTTTGATGTGCATAATAACTTCTATAAGGACAAAAATATAAAGGCGATATATAAAGTCACTAATTTCCTTTACCCCAATTATGCTACGATGTTCCCGGAGTTGCTAAAAAGCAATGTAATCTTCAACTATATTGTTTCTGAAGACCTCCTTAAAAAGATAAAAAAGGATCATCGTGAGAATTTTAAAGATTTTCTTGCAACAAACCAGTTCAATCTGTCCGTCTACAAGAAAAAAATGGACTTTATGTTCTTTACATTTGATGAGCATCACATACTGATAAGTTTGTTCAGGAACAATGAATATTTTGACAACAAATACATTTTGTGTTCCGGTCCGAATTCTATCCGCTGGGGAAAGGAGCTTTTTGATCACTTTTTAAAGGATTCTGTACCGGTAACTGAAATTTAGTCATTAAGTGATATATCCAACAGGAGCTTAGCTACCATCCTGTTTTCACTGGAATTAAAAGCATCATAACTGCAGATATCAAAAGAGTGATGTACACGGGACCTAACACAGGATCTGTGAGAACAATTCGTGTGAAATCAGCCGGGATCTAGTCTTGCCCCTCAGAGGCAGATCCATCTTCTGCTATTTGTTCTTCCATCATTTTCTGTTGCTTGATGACAGCCCTCTCATGTTCAACTTCACCGATGATACCTTTGCGTCTCATGTCAAGAGCACGTATGGATCTTCCTGTTCCATAAAGAAGCAGGATATCACCGGCCCTTATCTTACAGTAAGCGTGTGGTGTTCCATTGTATTCACCATTCTGTTTCTGGATACCAAGCACAAGTACCCCTTCATCAGGGAGATTGAGTTCAGCAAGTGTTTTATCCGCCAGCCAGTCATCAGGCGCGATCTCGAGTTCAGATACCTGGTATTCCCCACCAAGATAGATCAGACTTGCAGTATCGGTTGTTTCAATACTTGTCCACTTCATGAGTGCAAAATTAATGAGCCTTGTCAGGTTCTTGTCTACCCGGCTGCTCTGGGTCAGGGCCAGAAGGATGACCAGTCCTGCAACAACTATTATGAGCTGACCCGTCCAGCTGCTCACTCCCACATTAAAAGATACCAGAACAAGAGAGGCTATGACTGTAACTATTCCTGCATTTCCTGCCAGCATTAATATCATAATTATTCTGCGGCGAATGGGATGACTCATCATCGACTCAGATTCACTGGTAGTAAATCCTGCACCTGTCAAAGCTGAACGTGCCTGGAAACGTGCAACTTCAGCGGACATGCCTGTAAGAGTAAGGGCTATTGTTGCAATCCTCGTTACTATGAGTGATAGGATTATGATCGCAAAAAGTGTGATCAAAGCAACCGGCAACACATTTTACTCCCAGGATTTTTTTTCATTAATGTAGTTCTCTTTGCTTATACTTGATAAAACCAAACGTTAAACTTTTACGGTCATAGTTGCAGGATATTTTTTGCATATTTGAACTGGTGAAATACAGACAAAAATGAATGGGAAATTGAGTTAGAACTAATCATATTTGATAGTTGATATGTCCTCTTATTCTCTGAAAAGGTAATCCTTAAGCTCTTTTGCAAAATTATCATCATGCTGTCTTATCCATTTGATAAGCATAGATGCATGTTCTTTTTATTTATTTGCATTATGTATCAGGATCTGTTTCAGGTTTTCATCGGTGCAGACATCTGCTCTTTAATTATACCAGTCAACAGCTTCTAACTCTTATTTAAGGGAATCTATTGCTCTCTTAAGGTCCAAAGTCCTGTCTGATAACTTTTTCCTTTTTTCATGTATAATATGACCACCAATACTTTCCTAGAGTTTAAATTGTATAAGTTTTTTGGAAAGCTCAAGTTGTGGGAAAATGATATATTGAGCCGTAACTTATATTCCATATAAGAGTAACTTAGATTCGATATGAGAGTAACTTAGATACTATATAAGATTTAGAAATAATCTAGGTTAAATGGGTTTACTATGAAAAATATGAGAATCCTTTTTTTGCTGGCACTGGTATTGATCTTGGGGCTAGGGAGCCTGATAGGAATATACACGGACTACCTCTGGTTTGACATGATCGGCTATGCATCCGTGTTCACAACAATATTGCAGTGGAGATTAATCACAATTGTCCCGGGTTTTATTATTGCATTTGTATTCCTGTATCTAAATGCCAGCTTTGCAAGGGATTCGATAATTAAGATACTGGACGAAAAAAATCTTACTTACGAAAAAACAGACTTCCAGATAATTGTATTGGTTATTGCTATAATCTCTGCTTTTTCTGGCCTGATATTCAGTGGTACCTGGAGAACTATTCTGCTTTATCTTAACAGTACTTCCTTTGGAATAGAGGATCCTATTCTGTTAAACGATATTGGATTCTATTTATTTCAACTTCCTTTCCTGCATTTGATAAGAGGTGTACTGTTAGTACTTACTGTAATCTCTCTTATACTGGTACTGGTACTCTACATTAACAAGCTCGAACCCATTTTCCAACCTGATAACTATTCAGAAGAACGTGAGGACTTTTACTTCCAGAGACCAACAATCAGTATTGGGAATGTATTTGAGAAAATGCCTTCAAAGGTGCTGATGCACATATCCGCACTTCTTGCCTTCCTGTTTGCATTGATAGCCTTTGGATTTTTCCTTAACAGGTACGAGATATTGTTCTCACAGCAGGGAGTAGTGGCAGGAGCAGGATATACTGATGTACACATTCGACTTCCGATATTCAATATACTGACAATACTATCCTTGCTTACTGCGATAGCTTTACTGGCAAATGTAAAGCTTAAGAACATAAAGATCCCGATCATAGGCATAGTCCTGATAGTAGTTTTCTTTTTGGCCAGCTCTTTTATACCGGATGTTTACCAGCAGTTAAGGGTCGAACCCACGGAATTCCAGCTGGAGGAACCTTATCTTGAGTATAACATAAATTATACGAGGATGGCCTTTGGTCTGTCAGATATCGAAGAAAGCTCCTTTGAATTTAATTCCGATCTGACCTTGGCTGAGCTGGAGGAAAATTCCCAGGTTACAGGAAATATTCGAATCTGGGATAGGCGTGCCCTTGAACAGACCTACAAACAGCTTCAGCAGATGAGAACCTATTATACTTTTGACGATGTCGACACCGACCGATACCGTATGGATGAAGACTATAAGCAGTATATGATGTCAGCAAGGGAGCTTGATACCACCCAGCTGGCCCCGGAAGCCCGTACCTGGGTCAATGAGCGTCTGGTCTATACCCATGGTTTTGGACTGGTGATGAATCAGGTTAGTACAAAGACCAATGATGGCCGACCTGATTTTGTATTGAGTGATATTCCGCCTGTGGGAGAGTTCAATGTTTCGAATCCACGTATCTATTACGGAGAGATCACTTATGAATATAAGATCGCAGATTCCGGGAAAGCTGAATTCGATTATCCAAGAGGCGGACAGAACGTATTCACACAATATGAAGGTTCTAGTGGAATACTTCTGGACTCGTTTGTCAAAAGACTGATCTTTGCATATACTTTCAGCGAACCTAAGTTCATCCTGAGTGAATATGTTGATGACAATTCACGCCTGCTGTATCGTCAGCAAATCATTGAGCGGGCACAAACAATAGCTCCGTTCCTGGAATATGATAGTGACCCGTATCCAGTGATTTATGAAGGAAAAGTGTACTGGATAATTGATGCCTATACTACGGCTGATAAATATCCGTATTCTGAGACCTATTACGGAACAAAGTTCAATGGGGTCAAATACGTAAGGAATTCCGTCAAGTTGGTTATCGATTCATATGAAGGTACAGTGGATTTCTATTTGATGGAAGATGAACCAGTGGTCAATACCTATGCAAATATATTCCCTGACCTGTTCAAGCCTTTCAGTGAGATGCCTGAAGGATTGCAGGAACATATCCGCTATCCAAAGGACTTCTTCAAGGTTCAGATGGACCTCTATGAGAATTACCACATGACCGATCCTGAGACTTTCTACAATAAAGAGGATGCCTGGGAGATCCCAAGGGAAGTCTACAGAGGGAGCAGCATTGAGATGGAACCATATTACATGATCACAGACCTGCCAAACGGAGAAGAACTGGAATATGTGTTACTGCAGCCTTTCACACCTCTGAACAGGGAGAACATGATCGCCTGGATCGCAGCCAGATGTGATAAACCATATTATGGTGAGATCAAACACTACGAGCTGCCAAAAGGAGAACTCATCTACGGACCGACACAGATCGAATCCAGGATCGATCAGGACCCTGACATCTCTGAGCAGCTGACCCTCTGGGGCCAGACAGGTTCACGGGTCATCAGAGGTAATCTGCTGATTGTACCGATTGGAAATTCGATATTGTACACAGAACCTATATTCATAAGTGCTGAAGAGTCCGAGATCCCTGAACTCAGAAGAGTTGTGGCATCTTCTGGCCAGAAGGTTGTTATGGCTGAGACCCTCGAAGAATCACTGCAGATGCTGGTAGGAGGTATGATCATTGAAGAGGACGGTGCCCAGGTGGTTGTTCCGACAGAGACACGAAACCTTGCCCGGGAAGCTCTTGACCACTACAACAGGGCACAGGAATACCTGAGAGAAGGTAACTGGGCAGGTTATGGGGAAGAGATCGACCGGATGGAAGAGATACTTGAGCAGCTTTCTGAGGGTGTCCGGGGATCAAATTCCAGTGAGAATTTATAAGCCGGCGAAATGTGAGTCGGTGGTGTTTTAAAAAGAAGCTCGGCCGCATAAAAATTCCGGAAACTTGCAAATAGTTCAATGTTCTCTTTTGCAAGTTCATACTCTTCAGGATATCATGAGATCTTTTTGATATTTCCTGTCAGCTCATGTTGCGGAGGATCCCGGATGAGATTGCAACTCCCATGCAATTGTTTTGCAGTACCGAGGATATAATCCCTATCACCTTTCCTGCCTGCAGGACAGGGGAACCACTGTCCCCGGATTGCGGCATATCAGAACAGGAAAAGCCCAGATATATCAATGAAGCTCCGGCATTAAGCACTCTGCATTCGATAATGTGATGTTCATTGGCAAGCAGAGCATTCTCCAGTACCAGGGCGCTGCCAAATATGGTGAATTCGAACGTGCATCGGGAAGGGAGTCCAATCAGGGCCAGATCGTAATCCTTAATGATGCTCTTAACAGTGACTTCTTTTCCTTCAACTGTCACATGATCCCCTGCTCTGCGAAATATATGAGAAACCGTGACGATGTAAGGCAATCCCCTGACCGGGATCACAGCTCCGATGATGCAGCTTTTTCCTTTATAGACAAAAGATCCCCCCGATCTGATCATAGATATTTACCTTTCCGCTGGTTATTTGAAGGCCCAGAACTTTATGTCCGGAAATCAGAATATTTCGTTCATACTTACAGGAAGGCCCCTATAGGCCATCCGGTGGCATCATCAATAGTTCCTGTGCCCGAATATCGCAGAGCCTACCCGCACCATCGTGGCTCCTTCCTCGACCGCAACCCTGTAGTCAGCGGACATTCCCATTGACAGTTCCCGGATGTCGATGTTGTTTCCAAATTCCGGTGATCTCTGTTTCATATCATTAAAAAATCCTTTCATCCTCTTAAAATAAGGACGTGCCTCCTCAGGAGGGACAAAGGGAGGTATGCACATGAGTCCTTTCACCCTAATATTCCTGAATGCAGCTATCTCCCCAATAACCTTTTCGACCTCATCCGGTCCAAAGCCAAATTTCTGTGGCTCTTCGCCTATATTGATCTGAAGAAAGACTTCCTGTACCTTGCCGGCATCTTCGGCCCTTCTATCTATCTCGCGGGCCAGTTTAAGAGAATCCACGGACTGGATCACATCAAAGAGTTGAACCGCCTTTTTAACTTTGTTCGTCTGCAGATGTCCTATCAGGTGTCTTTCACAGGGCAGGATATCGTCACATTTTTCATCGAATTCCTGAACCCTGTTCTCACCTATGATAGAGGCTCCGGCTCTGATGGATTCGTTTATTCGGTCGGGGTCAACTGTCTTGGTGACGCTGACAAGTTTTACGCTTCCGAGCTCTTTGAGAATCCTCATTGTGTTTTCATGGACTGACATCAATATAGCCTGATTCATTTGTTCCTAATTATATCTTATTACTGCAGTCTATATGATTAATGAAATGTATTTCATATAAAAGTTATGTGGCTGCATTCTTTTACTACAAGTACTTGTAATCAGCTTTTTAGTATTCATTTTTTACAAAGACATTTAAATCTGGGAACATATATTGTTCTAATGAAAGATCGGATGTATTAATATCAACAAAGCAGAAAAAGATTTCAGAAAAAGGTTCCATGATATCCTTGAAGGAAATGTTAATGACGTTCCAATGGTAGGAACCGTTACCACATCACCTGTGATCGAACTGATGGATATCACCGGTGAAAAAAGACCTGAAGCTGACAGAGATGCAAAAAAAATGGCACAACTTGCAGCTTCTTTACACAATATTGCAAAGTTTGAGGTCATACGTTTCCCCTTTGATGTAACAGTACTTGCAGAAGCTCTGGGTTGTGAGATCGATCCCGGTACAAAGGCAAGAACACCTGCAGTTGTAGGTCATCCATTTAAAGATGAATTTGAAGGAGATGTTGAGAGGATAGATGTTTCTGAAGATCTCCTGCGAAAAGGAAGGATTCCGGTGGTATTGGAAGCTTGTGAGATTCTTAAAGGTAAAGAAGATTTAGAGGTGCCAATTGTGGCAGGTGTTGAAGGCCCTGCAGATCTTGCAAGTTCGATCTGCGGTTTTAAACCATTTTTAAAGTGGACTATAAAAAAGCCGGAACTTATAAAGACACTTGTCAGCAAATGTGTTGATGCCTGTATACTATATTCCAATGCATGTTTGGATTCAGGTGCTGATGCGGTGGTAATTGCAGATGCTACCGCATCTCCTGATATGATAGGCCCGGAAGGCTTCAAGAAACTAATAAAACCCGAAATGATCAGACTCAGGGACAACATAACTGGCCATTGCATAGCTCACATCTGCGGAGCAACAGACGCTATAATCCCCGATTTGCTGGATTGTGGTTTCAATGCAATTAGTGTAGAGGAAAGTGTAGAGGATCTGCAATCAATTGTTGCTCAGGCTCATGCAAAAAATGTGGCTGTAATAGGAAATATTTCTGCAGCCGGAACTCTCTTAGCTAAAAACACCTTCGAGGTTAAAAAAGAGGCAAAGGAATGTATTCAAAATGGCATAGACATTCTGGCTCCGGGATGTGGTATCGCACCTGAGACTCCGCTGGAGAACCTTCTGGCAATAGTGGAAGCAAGAAATGACTACTTACTCAATGCCTGACCAAGCTTGTCTATGATCATATGGATCATTTCAGATCCTTATAGAACTCACAGTGATCGAGCTTGTTCGATGATCGGGTCGAAAATACCCTGCTAGTATCTCCCTCGCCAGGGAATTATTCTGTGAACACTTTTCCGGTACTCCCGGTACTCGTCGCCGAACTGGGCCACCAGCCTGGTTTCCCAGTGCAGTGATCCGAGATAGAGGTAAATGCTTGTCAGGATGTATATGAAAAGCAGGTTGACCGTCATGAAGGGAGTCAGCCAGATTATGACCAGCCCTGAAAGCAGGAAAGGGTCCCGCACCCATCGATATATTCCCTTGATCTCCAGTTTGCCAGCTTCTTGAGTGCCGGACCTGGCCAGCTGCTTGCGTATCCTGAACCTGTGGGGCGCATCCAGCAGGGCCCGCGGAGCAACAAGTGCAGCGGTCAATTGCCCACCCACCATCAGCCAGCGCCAGGGAGAAGGCACTATGTAGAGTGTCGGACCGGGGTACCTGTAAAGAAGATAGATGACCGGCAAGATCGTTATAACTGCAATGAGGCTGTATGCCGGCATGAACAGCTCATCCGCCCGGGGTCCCAGTACACGCATGAGAAAACGCTTAAAGGGCAGGCTTGCCAGGAAACTGTGAATGGCTGCGAATGCCGCCAGACTTAAAATAAGGATGATCGTGGACCAAAGCAATTTTTCACTCTCCGATTTTTTATTTGGAGAAGCTTGTATTTAGGGGTTTTGACCTGGTGGAATGTCAGGACTTCTGATATTGATCGTTATGATGCTGGTCAATGACCTGATGGTAGCAGTATTCTCACCAACCCAGAACAGGAATTGCCCCCCAAATCATATATGAGCATTTGCAGATTGCTGCCTGTTGATGTTTATCCTTGTAATAAAATTTATACTACTTACAAAATAATACTGGAAAAGAAAAATGGGTATATGGGCGCAAAAGATAATTATAGCGGCCAGAATAATGAATATTGGATGGGTAAACGATACTATATAGGTACCTCCGGCTGGAACTACAGGCACTGGAAAGGCGTATTCTATCCTGAAGATATCAGGATAAAGGACTGGTTCGGTTATTATTGCGAATGTTTTGACACTGTGGAAATAAACTATTCGTTCTACCGCTGGCCCACGCAGGACACTATCAGGAAATGGTATGATTGGGCACCGCCGGGTTTTAAGTATACACTGAAGTCCCCCCGGACTATCACCCATACCAAGCGTTTTATGGACCCTGAAAAATACCTTCATGACTTCTACAGTCTGGCCTCTGGCCTTCGTAACAGGACAGGTTGCTGTTTATTCCAGGCCCCTCCGTCATTCGAGTGCAATGACCCGAACCTGGAAAGGATTGACAATTTCCTTGATCATCTGGACAGGAGACGGAAAAACGTGGTAGAATTCCGCCATATCTCGTGGTGGGATGAAAAGGTTTACAGGATGTTCGAAGAGAAAGGTGCGATATTCTGCACCGTGGCAGGTCTCAACATGCCGAATGATGTGATTGTGACCGGAGATGTTGCATATTTTCGTTTTCATGGTGAGAATTATTCAACAAGTTATACGGAAGATGAAATAAAAGGTTATGCCCAAAAGATGCAAGATCTCAATTGCAAATTCATCTATGCATATTTCAACAATGACTACAATGCATATGCCACGCAGAATGCAACCGATCTCAAGAAAGCGCTGGAATTGTTCAGCTGATTTGTTCTTTATAGCAACAGTTTGGTCTGGATACAGGTGTCTGTCCAGAAAAAGGCCAGGATATGGACAGAATAACTAAATGCCAGATTCTGTCGTTTTACACATCTGTTTTCTTTTCAGGTATTTCGGAGCCTTTCAATAGAAGCCGGAAGTGAACGGCAGTTCCCCGATGACCCGGGGATCCAATTACCAGCAGGATCCCGATGATCCATGCAGACTATATGATCGATCCTATGAAAATGGTCTTCAGGAATTGAATGAATTTTGCAACATGGCTTTTCGGCTCATTTGCATTTGCAATGTGATGATCATCGGTGATTGTGTTGCATGATATGCTTGTATTATCGATCATACTGCCGGAACTATTCCCTGCCGTCGTGACACTGGCATTATAAACGGCTTCCACTGTGGTATTTGTAAAATCACTCCTGCTAAGGTTCTCATAGTCGAAGAATTCATCACGGTTGTCTTTCAATGTGACATAGACTCTGATCACATCTGATTCATCGGGAATGAAATGGAAATACGTGGCACCTTCCCATTGTTTTATGAATATGTCAGGAAAATCTTCATAATATGGGATATTCATACTTCCATTCACGATCTTAAGCTCATAGGTGTGGTTTACCTGTGCCTCGTGTATCAGAAGAGTGTTACCTTCGATCATGTAGTTGGTCATATGGGGCTGAAGATTGAAATGCGGTGAAGGTGACAGGATAACTATACCCCATTCAGGATTATGTCTTGAGTAGTTCACTGCATGGTCCACGCAAACCCAATCTTCTTTATCCTCTTTCAGAAAATCCAGATTGTTCCTGTATGCATCGTAGTCGATTTCATTCTCGGCAGAAGCAGTGCTTAAAGATGATATCATCAAAAGCAATGCTATTATGGTCATTACCTTTATTGTATCCACATCCAGATATAATAGTTTCCATATACTATTTTATCATTTATATAGACAATCATCACCTGATCGTGCATCTGCTAAAAAAAAACGTAATTACAGGCAAGTAAGACAGAAAATGATATAACTTCCCATAATGGATCGCAATCCATGCAGAACTATTTCTTTATTTGCTGGGCGCATGCCCATCCTCGTGGTCCTGGCAATGATCAGCGGGATAATAAGAGACTCTTATTACCCGGAAAAAGTGTTCATGAAATTAAACACTTTTAATAGAACTTTTATCAACTATTGTCAAATCTGTTTTGGAATGACTTGAGTATGATTGGTTAATCTGCTAACTTTTATTTTTATTTTAAAAAAATACCTGTAATTGCCAAAAAGCAATTTTATGTCTTAATTTGTCAAAATAAAGCTTATTTGAACGTATTTTATAAGCGAAAAAC